>JAYTWE010000418.1:0-8824 GCA_043744055.1 Magnetospirillum sp. | reverse complement strand
GGCCACTGTTTACAACACATTGAACAACTTCGCCGATGCGGGGCTGTTGCGTCGTGTCGGGTTTGGTGACCGCATCTGGTTTTGCACCAACACCATTGAACACTTCCACTTCTTCGATGAGACCACCGGTCGGATCGAAGACATTCATGGCGAGCAGCCACGCGTGGTGGATATGCCGACACCTCCGCCGGGAATGTCCATTCTCGGCGTCGACGTGGTGTTCCGGGTCGGGCCGAGCCCTGCCTGACGGTCAGGGGGAGGCAATCGGGTGAAGGGGAATGTTCCCGCGAAACAGGTCGTCATTCCCGCGAAAGCGGGAATCTATGCATCCAAAGGCACAATTTCAGGGCATGCGCAGTCTTCGCCCCCACCATGGATCCCCGCTTTCGCGGGGATGACGAAGACAGCAATCCTTCACCCAATTGCCCTGGATGAGGGGAGCAGTTGCTTTTTACCGAGACATACCGGCCGCTTTGTCTAAGGCGGTCAGTATCTCGGCCTCGCTGAGAAGCTCCGACAGGGGCAGACCATCGGGCGCGGCGGGACCATAGACGACATTGAACGGAATTCCATAGCGCCCGAACGAGGCCAGATAACGGGAAATACCGTCATCGGGCTTGGTCCAGTCGGCCTTCATGGCAATGACCTGGGGCGAGCTTAGGCGACGAGCCACCTCACCCCGTTCCACCACTGCCGCTTTATTGACCTTGCAGGTGATGCACCAATCGGCGGTCACATCCACGAAAACCACCTTGCCGTCGGCGGTCTGTTTGGAGATGGCGGTTTTATCGAAGGCTACCCAGGGAATGGGGCCGCTCGAACTGGAGGCCTGACCGCCGTCGCCCATACGGAAGGGGGCCGCCAGGGCCAATCCGGCCAAGGCGATAACACAAACTCCTACCGCCGAGCGGGATGAAGCGGGCATGTGAGGCTTCAAGGCTAAGATGGCAATGGCCGCGACAACCGCGCCACCGCTGATCAGTGCGGCAAGGAAGCCGGTCTGGACCGCAAGTACGCTCAACAGCCACAGGCCGGTTCCGGCCAGAGCCAGAGCCAGCAGCTTGCGCACGGTAATCATCCAGCGTCCCGGTCTGGGCATGCGTAGCGCCGCATCGGGCCAGATCGCCACCGCCAGGAAGGGCGAAGCCATGCCCAGGCCCAGGGCGGCGAAAATGGCCAGGATTTCCAGGGGGCCTCGCGCCAGGGCAAAGCCGATGGCGGTTCCGAGGAAGGGGGCGGAGCAGGGAGTCGCCAGCACTGTGGCGAAGGCCCCTGACATAAAGTGGCCCAAGATAGTGTGATGAGCGCCGCTATTGCCGCCGCTGTTCATCAGCCACGAGGGCAGGGAAATCTCGAAGACACCCCAAAGGTTGGCGGCGAACAGACCCAACAGAACCACCATGACGGCCAGGAAGCCGGGCTGTTGGAATTGGATTCCCCAGCCTACTGCTTGACCGGCTTGCTTGACGGCAATGGCTAGGACCGCCAACGCCAGAAAGGATGTCGTGATCCCGGCGGCCGAGGCCAGGAAGCTGGCCCGCACATGACCGCGCTCGCCGCCGCCATGGCCCAGCACGCCCAGGACCTTGATGGACAGAACCGGCAGCACGCAGGGCATCAGGTTGAGGATCAGCCCACCCAGCAGTGCCACCGCTATCATGGCCAGGAGGCTGACGGGGCTGGCACTGTCTGGGGCGGGGGCGATCCCTCCCACGACGGGCGTGACCATGGCTTCCATGGAGCGCAAGCCGTCGGTTACCGTAACCCGCAAGATATTGCCCGCCAGGGGCTTTAGGACCGTGCCGGGGGTGACGGGGGCCTCCAGGACGGCGCGGCGCTTGTCGGGCGATAAGGTCAGGCTCGGCTGCCCGAAGCTGGCCACCTCCTCGGCCTCGACAAAGATATCGGGGGCGTCCAGGGGAGTGCTGGCGGTGATGGTCAGCCGCAGAATGGAGGATTCGCCGTCGCCGACGGCCTCGACCTTGTCCAGGCTTAGACCGTGGCGTTCACCATTGCCGGGAACCAGGGCGCTGAAGCGGCTGATGTCATGGGCGGCGGCGGATGGTTCCGCCGCTCCGGCGGGAAGGTCGAGGGAGAGTTCGGCCCGCTGGGGAACGCAGATCTGAGCGCAGGCGAGAAAGTCCACGGCGGCGCGAAGGGACACCGGTTGGCCCGGCGCCGGAACCGGCGCATCCAGCGGCAGCACCACCTCGCCCATATAGCCATGGTTTTGCAAACCGGCCAGGACGAAGCGATGGGGCGCGGGCCAGTTGATGGTGGGGGCTCCCAAATTGGTGGAGCCGGTCCAGTCCAGGCGCGGCGGATAGCCCGCATCGCCGGGGCTACGCCAATAGATCTTCCAGCCGGGCTCCATCTGGAACTGGAGGCCCAGGCGCAGCGCTGGGGCCGTCCCGACCGCCTTGGTGGCGGAGATCAGGCGGACGCGGCCGGATTCGCTCTTCACCCAGTCAGAGGTCTCGGCCGATGCGCTTGCCCCACTCAAGAGCAATACGGAAACAGCAAGTGCTTTAAGGAGGCGCATGGTAGCCCTTACATCTGGACCTGAATACCCAACTCTACCACCCGACCGGCGGGAATGCGGAAGAAGTCGGTGGCTGAGACCGCATTGCGCCCCATGACCACATACAGGCGTTCGCGCCACTCGGCCATCTCGGGATGAACCGAGGGGATCAGAGTCTCGCGGCCCAGGAAGAACGACGTGTCCATCATATCGAATTCCAGCCCGAAAGCCTTGCACAGGCGAAGTACTTTGGGGATGTCGGGCTCTTGGAAAAAGCCGTAGCGCACGGTGATGCGGTAGAAGCCCTCGGCGAGGCCCTCCACCACCACCCGGTCGCGGGCGGAGACGCGGGGAATGTCCTCGGTGACCACCGTCATGAACACGACGCGCTGATGCAGCGCTTTGTTGTGCTTCAGGTTATGCAGCAGGGCGATGGGAACCGTGTTGGTGTCGCCGGTCATGAAGATGGCGGTGCCGCGCACCCGCAAGATGTGGTCGGAGTCTTTTTGCTGCTTCAAGAACAGGTCCAGCGGCATGGCGCCTTCAGCCAGACGCTTGCCCAAGATCACCCGGCCGCGCCGCCAGGTGGTCATGAGCAGGAACATGGCGGCGCCCACGGCCAGGGGGAACCAGCCGCCATTGGCGACCTTCAGCAGATTGGCGCCGAAAAAGGCCAGATCCACCACCAGGAAAATCACGCCCAGCGAGATACAGAGCCAAGTCGGCCACTTCCACATGCTGCGCGCCACCACCAGGGCCAAGACTGTGGTGGTGGCCATGGTGCCGGTCACCGCGATGCCATAGGCCGCCGCCAGATTGGTCGAGCTTTTGAATCCCACCACCAGGGCGATGATGCCCAGCAACAGTCCCCAATTGGCGCGGGGGATGTAGATCTGCCCCTCTTCCTCGTCCGATGTGTGGCGGATGTCCAGGCGGGGCGAATAGCCCAGTTGCACCGCTTGGCGCGATAGGGAGAACACACCGGAGATCACGGCTTGGCTGGCGATGACCGTCGCCAGGGTGGACAGCCCCACCAGCGGATACAGCGCCCAGTCGGGGGCCAGCAGATAGAAGGGGTTTTTGACCGCCTCGGGATTGTCCAGCAACAGCGCCGCTTGTCCGAGGTAATTCAGCATCAGGGCGGGCAGGACCATGACGAACCAGGAAATCTGAATGGGCAGCTTGCCGAAATGGCCCATATCGGCATACAGCGCCTCGCCCCCTGTCACCGCCAGCACTACCGAGCCTAAGACGATGAAGGCGATCCAGCCGTGGCTGAACAAGAAGGTCATGCCATAGGCGGGGTTGATGGCGGTCAGGATGTCGGGATGGCCGATGACTTCGGTCAGGCCCAGACTGGCGATGGTGAAGAACCACACCACCATGACCGGGCCGAACAGCTTGCCCACCAGTTCGGTGCCGTGGCTCTGAATGCTGAACAGCCCCACCAAAACCATAAGGGTAATAGGCACCACGTAAGGTTGGAACACCGGGGTTCCAACCTCCAGGCCCTCCACCGCCGACAGGACCGAGATGGCTGGGGTTATCATGCCGTCGCCGAAAAATAGCGCCGCGCCGATCAGGCCCAGCGCCACCAGCGGCCCGGTTTTGGTCTTGTCCGCATTGGTAGCGCGCATGGCCAGGGCCAGCAGGGCGAGAATGCCGCCTTCCCCCCGGTTGTCGGCGCGCATGACGAATAGAACGTATTTCAAGGTGACGACGACGATGATGGACCAGAACACCAACGAGGCGATGCCGTAGATATTCTCCGGCGTCAGCGGAACGCCGTGATCGGGATCGAAGCATTCCTTCAAGGTGTAAAGCGGGCTGGTGCCGATATCGCCGTAGACCACGCCCATGGCGGCCAGGGACAGGGC
Organism: Magnetospirillum sp.; assembly: GCA_043744055.1. GTDB lineage: Bacteria > Pseudomonadota > Alphaproteobacteria > Rhodospirillales > Magnetospirillaceae > Phaeospirillum. Next base: position 4,426 of record JAYTWE010000418.1, on the reverse strand, counting down.
TCCCAGACGTTTAAAGTCGGTTTTGGCGGCGGCGGGTTCCATATCTAAATCTCGATCTGGCTCCCCAGCTCGACCACGCGGTTGCTGGGCAGGTGGAAGTAGTCCATGGCGCTGGTGGCCATGCGGGCCAGGGCGGCGAACAGCTGATCGCGCAAACCGGGGAGACCTTTCTTGGGCAGCGGGATCAAGGTCTCGCGCGAGACGAAATAGGAGACCGACATGGGCTCATAGAAAAAGCCGATCTGGTCGGAGCGGGCATGAGCCAGCGCCTTGGGGACATTGGGCGATTCCATGAAGCCATAGCGGATGAACAGCCGGTGAAAATTGGGGGCGAGCAGCTTGTGCTCCAGCCGGTTTTCCTCGGTGACGAAGGGGTTTTCCTCCACCAGCACCGTGACCAGAACCACCCGTTCATGGATGATCTTGTTGTGCTTCATATTGTGCAGAAGAGCGATGGGAACGCCTTCGGATGTGCCGGTCAGGAAGACGGCGGTCCCCGGCACGCGCGGCACTCGATCGGACAGGCTGGCTAGGAAGTCTTCCACCGGAAAGGCGTCGGCCTTCAGCTTGGCAAGCAGACGCATGCGGCCGTATTTCCAGGTGGTCAGCAAGGTGAACAGCAGGGCGCCAACCACCAGAGGGAACCAGCCGCCATCGGGAATCTTGATGGAATTGGCCAGGAAGAAGGCCAGATCGACCACCAGGAAACTTCCGATCATGATCTTGACCTTGCGGGGTTTCCATTTCCAGATCAGCAGCATGACGGTGCCGACCAGCAATGCGTCGATCACCATGGTGCCGGTGACGGCGACGCCGTAAGCGGCGGCCAGATTGCTGGATGTCTTGAACCCCACCACCAAGATCATGACTAAGATCATCAGCAGCCAGTTCACGAAAGGCAGATAGATCTGGCCCATCTCGTCCTTGGAGGTGTGGATGATCTCCATGCGGGGCAGTAGGCCCAACTGAATGGCCTGACGGGTGACCGAGAAGGCCCCCGAGATCACCGCCTGGGAGGCGATGACCGTGGCGCAAGTGGCTAAGATCACCAAGGGGAGCGCCATGGAGGGCGAAGCCAGCTTGAAGAACGGATTGGCGATGGCGGTGGGATCGGCGAGCAGCAGCGCGCCTTGGCCGAAATAGTTCAAGATCAGCGCGGGCAGCACGAACAGATACCAGGCCAGCCGGATGGGAAGACGACCGAAATGGCCCATATCGGTGTAAAGGGCTTCGGCGCCAGTCACGCAGAGCACCACCGAGCCCAGCGCCAGGAAGGCGTGAAATCCCTCGCGGAACAGAAAGGCGATGGCGTGATGGGGGCTCAGCGCCGCGAGGACCGAAGGGGCGAGGGCCAGATTCTTCATTCCCAATACCGCCAGGGTGGCGAACCATAACAGCATGACCGGGCCGAACAGTTTGCCCACCAGATCGGTGCCGTGGCTTTGAATGGCGAACAGGACGAACAGAATAATGATGGTCAGCGGCACCACCCACTGTTCCAGATGGGGGGCGGCAATCTGCAATCCCTCCATCGCCGATAAGACGGAAATGGCGGGGGTGATGATGCTGTCGCCGTAGAACAGGGCGGCGGCGAAGATACCCAGCGAGCTGACGATCACCGGCAGACGGCCACGGCCTTCGGCGGCATGGCTGACCAGGGCCAGCAGCGACAGCGATCCGCCTTCACCGCGATTATCGGCGCGCATGATGATGATGACGTATTTGAACGATACGATGATGGTGATGGCCCAGAACATCAGGGACAGCACGCCCAGAATATTCCCGCGATCCAGGGCCACCGCATGGGGGCCGCTGAATGTCTCTTTTAAGGCATAAAGTGGGCTGGTGCCGATATCGCCAAAGACGACGCCGATGGCGGCGAGCATCAAGGCGGGCACGTTCCGGGGCTTTCCGTCGCCCGGGTGAGCCGTCATGTCAGGTATCCCCTGTAGTCACAGCGCACATGCCTACCCGGAATGGGCCAGGAGTCAAGTGTCCAGACGATCTATCAATTCCCCGACGAAGGCCGGAACTTGCTCGGAGGCAAAGCCCAGGCGGGTTTCATGGAAGAGGTCGGCTCCTTCCGAAGGCTCAAGATTTAACTCGATACTATGGGCATCGCCTCGTCTGCGGACCTGGGCCACGAAACCTGCCGCCGGATAGACGTGTCCCGATGTGCCGATGGAGAGGAACAGGGCGCAGTCTTCCAGGGCGGTGAAAATACGGTCCATCTCCAACGGCATTTCACCGAACCACACCACATGGGGGCGTAAACTTCCGGTGCGGCCGCAATCGGGGCAGGCATGACCGGTGCTCAGATCGGTGGTCCAGGCCATGGGGCGGGCACAGTGGCGGCAGCGGATCTTCAGCAATTCGCCATGCATATGAATCAGATTGGTGGAGCCGGCGCGTTCGTGCAGATCGTCGATATTCTGAGTCACCAGTAAGACGGGACCGCGCCATTCCCGCTCTAGCCGGGCCAAGGCAATGTGGGCGGCATTGGGGGTGATACCGCTTTCCGACAGATTACGCCGCCGCGCATTGTAGAAGTCATGCACACGGGCCGGATCGCGGGCGAATCCTTCCGGGGTGGCTACGTCTTCCAGCCTCACCTTACTCCAGATGCCGTCCTTGTCGCGGAAGGTGTCCAAGCCGGATTCCTTGGAAATACCGGCCCCGGTCAGAATGACGATGGGAGCATCCGGGGGAATGAGGGGCATGGCGTTGGTTCCGATCTATCACCAAAGTCAAAAGTCACAACTAGAGTCTTCCTGCGCACGCTGAATTCGTCAATGATCCAGACCAAAGCAGTAGAGCCCTTTACCATGGGCCGCGCGGGAGGCAAAAATGTCAGAATCACTCACCGCCCCTAAAGGGCCAAATATTTTGGCGCCCCGGCCCAAGGGTTGGCTGGAACGGGCGTTTGGGATCGGAAAACCGGTGGAGTCGGCCGCCCCTCGGGCCTTCGACTTCAGCGCCATGCGTCATTCCTTGGCCAGCTTGGAACGGAAGACCCCGACGGGCGAATAACACTTGCGGTCGGTGTGACGAAGGGCTAATTCCGGCGGTCGGAGGATAGCCAGTCATGGTCAAGATTTTGTTCGTCTGCACCGGCAATATCTGTCGTTCCCCCACCGCCCATGGGGTGTTCCGCGATCTGGTCCGGCGCGAGGGCTTGGCCGACAAGATCGAAGTGGAGTCCGCCGGAACCCACGCTTATCACGTGGGCGAGCCGCCGGATCGTCGCTCGGTTCAGGCGGCAAAACTGCGTGGCGTCGATCTTTCCGATCTGCGTGCCCGTCAGATCATCAAATCGGATTACGATGATTTCGATCTGCTTCTCGCCATGGATCGCGGCCATTTCGGGCTGATGCTGGGGAAGTGCCCTCCGGCCCGTCAGGATGCCCTGGCTCTCTTCCTGTCCTTTGCGCCGCAGTTGAATCTTTTGGACGTTCCCGATCCCTATTACGGGGCGGGCGATGGATTCGAGCGGGTGTTGGATATGATCGAGGCCGGGTCTGCCGGTCTGCTGGAGTATATTCGGGCTCATCTTCTTTAGGTTTGGGGGATGACCATGCCGTCCACCACCCGCTTTCATGCCCAGGATCTGGCGGCTCGGCTGCCGCCTTTGCTGGTGGCAGCGAAACGGGTGGCGCAGACGGTGGCCCAAGGTGTCCATGGTCGCCGTCGCGCGGGACCGGGCGAGATATTCTGGCAGTTCCGCTATTCCCAGCCGGGTGACGCGGTCAATTCCATCGACTGGCGGCAATCGGCCCGCTCCGACCACCTGTTCGTGCGCGAGACCGAATGGGCGGCGGCGCAGACGGTCTGGCTATGGCGTGATGGCTCGGCCTCCATGGACTGGCGATCCTCGGCTCAATTCCCTTTGAAGCGGGAACGGGCGGATTTACTGATCTTGGCTTTGGCGGCGCTTTTGCTGCGTGGTGGCGAACGGATCGCGTTGCTGTCGGGAGCCCTGGCCCCCGCCACCGGGCAAGCTGCGTTGGAACGCCTGTCCGAGGCTATGAGTCAGGATGAGGGCAAGATTGTGCCGTCATCACTGCCGCGCCATGCCACAGTGGTGATGGCGGGGGACTTCCTGACTCCGCTGGAGGAGATTGCCGAGCAGATCAGCAAGATCGGGGGACGGGGACATCTGCTCCAGATTCTCGATCCCGCCGAGGAAACTCTGCCCTATGGGGGGCGAATCCGGTTCGAGGGGGTGGAGGGGGAAGGCGAGCTTTTGGCGCGTCGGGCGGAACATTTGCGCGCCCCTTATGAAAAGCGTCTGGCCGATCATCGCGCCGGGTTGGAGGCTGTGGCCCGTTCGGCGGGATGGAGCTTCGCCACCCACCGGACCGATCAGCCGCCGCAACAGGCTTTGTTGGCCTTGTATGTGCGGTTGGCTGGGGGGGCGGCATGAGCT
>JAYTWE010000417.1:0-18236 GCA_043744055.1 Magnetospirillum sp. | reverse complement strand
TAACCCGCCCCGGCACCAACACATCCACCGAGGCCGCTCCGGCTTTCAGTAGCACCCTGGCGCATTCATCCACCGTCGCGCCACTGGTCAGCACGTCGTCCAGGAGAACCACCCGTTTTCCCGCCAAGGCGGCGGCATGGCGTTGATGCACACCGAAAGCCCCAGCCACGTTCTTATGACGACCGGTTCGGTTCATATGTCCTTGTGACGGCGTCCGTCGATGCCGGATCAGCAGGTCGGGAATGGCGGCGACACCGCTTTGGCGCGACAAAGCCATGGCCAAGAGCGCCGCCTGATTATAGCGTCGCGATAAAAGCCGCCAGCGGTGGAGTGGAACCGGAACCAGAAGCTCGGCATTGACCAATAGATCGGCTCCGGCACGAGCCATCCAGCGGGCGAAGGCGGGGACACCTTCCAACCGGTCGCCATGCTTCAAACGAAGAATGAGGATGCGGGAGGCCTCGTCGTAGCGCAGCACGGCCCGCGCCCGATCAAATCGCGGCGGATCGGAAATGCAATCGCCGCATAACGCATCCGGTCCCATTTCGAATTCAAAGGGCAAGCCACAGCACGTACAAAACGGCGGCGCCAGAAATCCGACCTTTGACCAGCATTCGTGACACAAGGCCCCCGGCTCGCTGACCGGGGCCTGACAGGACAGGCAGAGCGGCGGCAATAAGGCGTCAACCACAAAACGCGCCACCCTGGACATCACCATCTTTGTTTTTCCCCCATCTTTGCTTCCCCCAAACCCATCCCCTATGGCATAAATCGCGGCCATGAGAATCTTCGACAGATCGCTGGTGCGCAAGCACCGAGACCGTGCCGCCGAAAGTTTTGCCGCCCACGACTTCTTGGTGCGCGAAGCCGCCGAACGTCTGGCTGACCGGCTGGACGATGTGACGCGGAGCTTTCCCGTGGCCCTGGACCTGGGCTGTCATACCGGAGAGATGGCTGACACCCTGAGCGGACGCGGCGGAATCGAGACATTGGTGCAGTGCGATCTCTCGCCTCGCATGGCGGCCCGTGCGGCAGCCAACGGCCGACCGACCCTGGTTGCCGACGAGGAATGGCTGCCCTTCGCCTCGGCCAGTTTCGATCTGGTCCTCTCCAATCTGTCGCTGCATTGGGTCAATGATCTGCCCGGCACCCTGATCCAGATCCGCCGCATTTTGAAGCCCGACGGCCTGTTCCTGGCCTCCATGTTCGGCGCCGGCACCCTGGGTGAGTTGCGCCAATCCCTGATGGAGGCTGAACTGGCGCAAGAAGGCGGCGTCAGCCCCCGGATCTCTCCCTTTGCCGATGTCAAGGATCTGGGAGCTTTGCTGCAACGAGCGGGCTTTGCCCTACCGGTGGTGGATTGCGATTCCATTCCCGTCACCTATGCCGATCCCATGCGTCTGCTGGCCGATCTGCGCGGCATGGGTGAGGCCAACGCCGTCGCCGAACAACGCAAAGGCCTCACCCGCCGAGGCACCTTGCTGCACGCCATTGCCGACTATCAGACCCGCTTTGCCGGTCCCGACGGCCGTCTGCCCGCCACCTTCCAGGTCATGACCATGACCGGATGGTCGCCCCATCCCGATCAGCCCAAGCCTGCCCGGCCGGGCAGCGCTACTCATCACTTGTCCGATATCTTGGGTGGGGGAGCCATGGGAGGCGGCTGGGGGGGAGGACTGGGCTTCGGCGAGATCTGCACCGCCGATAAGTCCTGATGAAGTTTCCGACTTCCCTGGTCCATGCCACCTTGATCCGCCGCTATAAACGTTTCCTGGCTGATGTCCGCTTGGATGACGGGGAAGAGATCACGGTTCATCTGGCCAATTCCGGGGCCATGCTGGGCACCGCCGAACCGGGCATGGAGGTGTGGCTCTCCCCCGCATCCAATCCCGACCGCAAATTAAAGTGGAACTGGGAGATGGTGGTGGTGGACGGTCATCTGGTCGGGGTCAATACCGCGCACCCCAATCTCATCATCGCCGAATCCGTCCGTGATGGACTGATCCCCGAACTGGCCGGATATGATTCCATCCGCCGTGAAGTGAAATACGGGGTGAATTCCCGCATCGACCTGTTGCTGGAAGCCCCCTCACGTCCCAAATGTTGGGTAGAGGTGAAAAACGTCCACCTGAAGCGCGGCGACTGGGCGGAATTCCCCGATGCGGTGACGGCACGGGGCACCAAGCATCTGGCCGAACTGCGTGATCGTGTTGCGGCAGGAGAACGCGCCGTCATGGTTTATCTGGTCCAGCGTGGAGATTGCGTCGGCTTTAGGCCTGCCGCCGACATCGACCCTATCTATGCCGCGGCCCTGGCCCAGTCCATGCGGGACGGCGTCGAGGCAATCTGTTATATCTGCCATCTTACATTAGGCGGCATAGCCATCGGTGGCCCCCTGCCCATCAGCGTCGAATCCGACGCCACCAGACGGAATTAAAGGACTTATGGAACGGGACGATCAGGAAGTATCGCATATTCGCCTTCACGGCCCCTCTGATTTCGAGGGAATGCGTCGCGCCGGGCGGCTTGCCGCCGAGGCACTGGATTTCATCGCCCCCTATGTGGTTCCGGGCGTCACCACAGCCGAGATTGACCGCCTGTGCGCCGACTTCATCAGCGCGCGCGGAGCCGTCAACGCCCCCATGAACTACCGGGGCTATCCCAAATCCATCTGCACCTCGGTCAATCATGTGGTCTGCCACGGCATCCCCAGTGAAAAGAGAGTGGAAGACGGCGATATCGTCAATATCGACGTCACCCCCATCCTGGATGGCTGGCACGGCGATTCAAGCCGGATGTATTATGTCGGCAAAGTGGGGGTCAAAGCCCGCAAGCTGGTGGAGGTCACCTATGAGTCGCTGATGCGCTCTATCGAGGTGGTCAAGCCGGGAGCCACCTTGGGTGATGTGGGGCACGCCATCCAAAGCTTCGTGGAGAAGCAACGCTTTTCCGTGGTCCGCGATTTTTGCGGCCATGGCCTGGGGCGGGTCTTTCACGAAGCCCCCAATGTCATGCATTTTGGTAAGCCGGGAACCGGCGTGGTTCTGGAAGAAGGCATGTTCTTTACCATCGAGCCCATGATAAATGCCGGTCGGGCCGAGACCAAAATTCTCGCCGATGGCTGGACCGCCGTGACCAAGGACAAATCCCTCTCGGCCCAATTCGAGCACTCCATCGGAGTCACCGCCACCGGTTGTGAGATATTCACCCAGTCACCCTCGGGGCGGCACTGCCCTCCCTACGAATAGCGGAATCAATTATGGTGTGTGAAGGGTTTCACATTATCCTCATAGGACTTCGCGTATCATACCAATAGACCTAACTGACCCCCTGCTTTTTGGGGTATTAGTAAGATCTCAGACGCTAACCTCTTGGTGAAAGGAGCCGGTCATGGGAGCAAGCGCCAATACCATGACCGATACAGCAACCGCGGTCTTTAGGATCAATGGCACCCTCCAGGGTCCCGTGGTTGACATCCTTGGCCAGTTCCTCCCGGAACTGAAGGCGCTTCCGCGTGATCAGGCTTATGACCGGACCCTTGATGACCTTGGTCTGCTGACCCGCTGCTTCGAGATTTTCCGGCGCGAGCGCCAGCGCTTCCGCTATGTGGTGGTGGACGAGCGCCGCCGGCCGGTTACCGAAGACAATATGCCGCTGTCATGTGGGCGGACCTTGGCGGAAGTCATCGCCATGGTGGTCCGCACCGCCGCCAAGCGATATTTCCGCCGCACCATCCTGACTCCCAAGGAAGAGCTCGCCCAGGTTCCGCCGCGCAGCGCGGCTGACGAGCTTTACGATTCCATCAAGGCTTACCTGCTGCATGAATGGCAGGTGCCGTTGGTCCCGGCCTATGCTGAAATGGAACCTTCACTGGTCCGCCGGGTTGGCGCAAAATTGCTGGATGCCCGCGAGCCCGAAGCCTTGGCTCGTCTGATTGCCGATCCCGATGCACCGGTCATGCGCCCGGAGATGCCCATGCGCCCGGACGTCACGATCGGAACCGCCGGTTTGGTGGCGCCATCGTTATTCCCACAGCCCCCGGCTATGGCTCCGGCGGCGATTTGCCATCCGGTCGATCCCCGCACGGCTTCCCTGGATGAAATTCTGACGACCGACCGGTTGCGTCTGCGCACCGAAGCCTTCAACCAGGTTTTGTTGGACCCAGAGGTTCGCGCCACCCTGCCCAATGCCGATCAAATCGTGAAGATCGGCGATATCTTGCGCGGTGTGGGCGGCGGGCCGACCACGATGCTGGTCGAGGGACTGGGGCTTCGCAAGGACCAGTTGGCCGTCATGCTGATGATTGCTCATGACAGTATCGGCAGCACCGTGTTCGGTCGATTGTTTGGCACCCGTGCCGACCCCGAACTGGTGGCCCGGATTGTTGATCGCGCCCGCATCCGGGGATTGGGGCCAGGATCGGATATTCTCGATTGCGCCATCTTCATGCGGGGCGTATTCGCCCGATTTGGTCATCGATCTCGGCGGGACTGACTTATGTAGGATTGGGTTTTCTTTCCGAACACCCTACCTTCTATAAGATGACCCGAAATAGATGGAACCATTGATGGCTTCCCGGCCCTCGGAAACGCACGCTGATATCGTCCGCAGGATCAACTTGACCCTTGAAGGTCCGGTAGCCGAAGCCATGGCTCAGTTGGTGCCGGAACTGAAGAAGCTGCCTCGGCGGGGGATTCTAGAGCATATCCTTGACGACCCCGATCTGCTGGACCGCTGCTTCAAAGCGTTTCGTGCCAATATGGATAAGTTCGCCGCCCTGTTGGTGGATCAGCACAATGTTCCGGTGGAAGAGGCCAATGCCCTGCTTGCTTGCGGTCGTAGCCTGGAAGATGTGGTCGCCATGGTGGTGCGGACCCATGCCAAGCGTCACTTTCGTAAACGCCTGGACGGCGAGACCCGCTCACTTCACGCGGGCCGGAAGAAAAAGAAAGCTAAGGCAGAGCCTCGCGGCCTGATGGAGCGGATTGCCAAGCTCTTTGCGGCCAACAAGATCGAAGTGGCAGCCAGCCGAACCCGTTCCGAAATCCTGTATGACGCATTCAAGGAGCACTTGCTGCACGACTGGCAGGTTCCCTTGGTGCCGGAATACTCCACCTTGTCGCCACAACTGGTCCGCCGGTTGGGCAGCCGCATTCTCGACTACAAAGTTCCCGAGGATATTCGGCGCCTACGCGACAATCCCAAGGAACTGCCGGTTCCCTCGACCCTGCCCGAAGCTATTCCCACCTTCCTGCTATCTCCCAAGGCCCGTGCCGCAGCAGCCAAAGTTGCCGAAAAGGGCAAGCCCATCGCCGTGACGTCATCGGGAGGGGAGTCTCCCCAAATGGCCGCCGCCCTGCAAGGTGTGAAACGGGCCGGGGAAACCACGGATCGCCGTGCCAGACTGCAAGATGTGCTGACCCCCGATCAAAAGCGGTTGCGCGGCGCAGCCTTCACCATGGCGCTGCTGGACCCTGCGGTTCGCAGCGTACTCCCCAATTCAGAACAGACGGTGCGAATCACGGGTTTGTTGTCGGAAATGGGGGGCTTACCCGCCAAGATGCTGGTCGGAGATCTGGGGCTGCGACCGGATCAGCTGGCGGTGACCGCCATCATTTTATTCGACCAATTGGGTGAGGATATGTTCCGGCGGTCCTTCGGGGTGCCGGGGAATCTGGACTATGTGGGGAAATTCATTGAACGGGCCAAGGCCGCCAATATCGATCAGAATACCGACCTTCCCATTTTGGCGGCTTTCATCACCAAAATGTTTGCCGGAATGAAGAAAGCCGCCCCGGTACAGTCACGGGCCGTGGTGACTTAAATTTCCTCCCGGCCCTCGGCTGTATAATGGGTGATCCGGTTGCGACCGGCACGCTTGCCGTCGTAAAGGGCGTTATCCGCCTGCTCCAAGGATTCCTCCACCGACTGATCGGCATTCAGCATGGTCAGGCCGAATGTTGCGGTTACTCTGACGATGCGGCCAAGCTTGTCTTGTACTTTCAGTCCCTCGACGGAGGCGCGCATGCGTTCCAGCACCAAGCTGCCAGCCTCCAATGTCGCCGCCGGAAGGCAGACCAGGAATTCTTCGCCGCCGTAGCGATATAAGATGTCATAGGGCCTGACGGCTCCGCGTAGGCATTCCGCCACCTCGCGCAAGACCCGATCTCCAGTGGAATGGCCGTAGGTGTCGTTGATTTTCTTGAAGTGATCCACATCGGCCAAACCGATGCAGCAGGGCTGGTTCAGGCGGATGGCGCGGTCGCGTTCACCGATCAGCTGGGTCATCATGGTCTGGCGGTTGCCCAGCCCGGTCAGGGGATCGACGGTAGCCAGTGTGCGCCAAACCTCGCGCTCAAGATTTTGGGCCGCCGTGCCGAAAGCCAGCACCAAAGCCATCATGGCCTCGTAATCCGAGGTGGTGATGGTTTGGCCTGCTTCGGCGCGGGCTGTAATGCGGTCGGCGGTTACGTGGACTTCATCATGCAACTCGCCAAGAATACCAAAGCCTGAGAAACCGCCGATCAGCGAGAGATCAGCTCCCTTCAGCCAGTCGCTGAAGGAGCAGCTGTCCTTGGCAATCACAGGCGCCGGGCTTTCGCTCCAGTTGAGGATGGCGCTGTACCAGTTGCGCAGCCAATCCATATGGCTGCTTAGGGCGCGTTGATAGTCGCTGAGTCCGGCAAAGACTTTTTCGGTGTGCAGATGAGGCACGGCGTCGTTTTGAAACGTAGTCATGTAATCTCCTGACGCCAAGCCGCAACGGCCTGCTCTGCTTGGGCCGGGGGGGCGAAGTACAGCCCTTGACCCATGGAAAATCCTAGATCCGATAAGGTTCTGGCCGTACCGGCATCTTCGATCCCTTCGGCGATCACATCCATGTCAAGGCGACCACACAGATCGAGGATACCTTTGAGAACCGCCCTTTGGCGAGCGGATGTCTGACACCCTTGCACCAAGCTGCCATCCACCTTAATCAAGTCGAAGGGGAGCCGGTGCAGCACGCTTAGGGATGACAGGCCGGTGCCGAAATCATCTAGCGCAAGGCGCACCCCCAAGTCGTGCAGGTCCTCCATGGTCTGTTCGGCGGCATCCATGTCGTCGATCAGCATGGTTTCAGTGACTTCCAGGCAGATGCGCGATGGGGCGACGCGATGTTGTTCCATCATACGGGCAAGAGCCACGGTCATATCACGGTCTTGAATCATCCAGGCCGAGACATTGATGCTGACGAATGGAGACTCGTCGCGATCTCCCAGGCGGGCGCAAATCCCCATGGCGCGATCGGCCATGGTCAGGTCGATCCGCCGGATCAGCCCTGTCCGGCGGGCCAGGGGCAGAAAATCATAAGGCCGCATCAGCCCCAATGTCTGGGAGCGCCAGCGGGCCAAAGTTTCATAGCCCAGGATGGCTTGGCCGTTCAGATCCACGACGGGCTGGAGATAGGGTTCAATCTCGCCACTGATGATGGCCTCGGCGATATCGCGCTCACGCATGACATCGGTATAGCCGGGACCGAAGTTTGATATGTGCGCTCCAACGGCTTCGTTGCCAGCGATCAGGCTGGTCTGGGTATCGCGCAAACGACCCACCAGCTTGCGTATCAGTTCCGCGAAGAAAGGGTCGGAGCGGGCGATCACCTGCTGAATCTGTTCCGCCGAAACCATAACCAGTCGGCAATCCGAGAGAGTCTTTGCTGAGGCGGATCGCGGCTGACCGTCGATCACACCCATTTCACCAAAGACTTCGCCAGCCCCCAGCACCGCCAGTTGTTGTGTCAGACCATTCTTCAATACGGAAATCTCGATGTCGCCGTGCTCGATGAGATAGGCGCAATCGGCATCATCTCCTTCACAGAAGATTTCCGCACCAATCCCTAAATCCTTGCTCAACATCCCCATAGGTTCCCGCCGATCATCGTTACAGCAATATATTAGAGAAATGTCGGCAGGTCGATGGTGACCGCGCCCCGTCCGGGGAGTGCTGCTCGGCTCAATAGAGTATTGACCACCCCCATGGCAGTGTCGATGGACCAGCGGATCTGGGCTTCGCCCTGGCTGTTTCCATGGGCTACCGCTTCGGGAAGGATCTGCTTTTGCAAGAATGCGGCGAAACCGGCAAAGGCACGGGCTGCCGTTTCCAGGTTCTCGTCCGCAATTTCCAGACTGTTTCCGGCCTCGGCCTGATCGGCCGCCAAGCGCAAGATCGCCATCAGTCCCAGTGTCCGGGAATCGTCCTTGGCGGCGATCTGGGTCTTGTCCGCGACAAAACGCAGCATGGCGGCATGAAAGGCGTAGTCGGACACAGCGATCATCTCCCAAAAACGGTTGTTGGGAGAATGACAGACACTTGATCGCCGTCAAGTGTGGGTGGCATAATTCATGTGATCCTTTGCGGATACTGAAGGGGAGCGACTTGAGCGTGACTCGACCGACCATATTGAAGCGCCTGCGCAGCGGCAAGCCGACGACTCGGATGCTGCTGCTGGTGCTTGTGGTGGCCGGTTTCGCGTTCCAGGGCCTCCTTCCCGGTCTCGACCTTGCCTTCCGGGGTGATTTTTCCCGAACCGCGTTCGGGGTCGAGGCCGCCATGTGCCACTCTTCAGCTTCTCGTGCAAGCGATGAAGAGGGCCAAATCGACAGTCATGGATGCTGCCTGGTGTGCCAGACAGCGGGACTGACGAAAAGTGTTCTGCCGTCCCCGACCTTCACACGACCCACCGAAGGAATGGCAGAGGCTCTGATCGCAAGTTCCCCGTCGACACGCGTCGACCGGCGGGCATCCCGCCAGAATCCCGCGCGGGCTCCTCCCGCCATGGTGGCCTGACGCCACATTTTCCTGTAACCAAATGGTCAGGCTGGCTTTGAGCAACAAAGCGGGCCGTGCCCTTTTTCTGCCCGGAGTTCAGTCAGAATGAAGAAGCTTGTTCTTGCCGCCACCCTGCTTGTGTTTGGCGCTCCTGCCTTTGCTGCCGACATCTCGGTATCCGGGCAGTTCATGCGCGCCGCCCCTGTGGTCGGCGGCAATGGTGCCGCTTTTCTGGTCATCAGCAATCACGGCGATGCCGACCGCTTGACGGGGGCCGAGGCCGCTATTTCCAAGGCGGTGGAACTGCACACCCATATTAAGGATGGCGATGTGTTCAAGATGCGCAAGGTGGATGCGCTTGCCGTCCCCATGCATGGCTCGGTCGAATTGAAGCCCGGCGGCGATCACATCATGTTCATCGGCCTGAACGAGGCGTTGAAGGAGGGCACTAAGGTGCCGGTTACCCTCAGCTTCGAGAAGGCGGGCAAGGTCACCGTTGAGGTTCCCGTGATGTCGGCTGGCGCCATGGCTCCCGCAGGGATGATGCCCCCCGCAGGTGCGATGCCCGGTGGTATGATGCCCGGTGGTATGAAGCATTAATCCGGGTCTTAGAGCAGCGTGCGCTAAATCTGGCGCATGCTGCGATCAGCCGCCATTGAGGCGGCGGCCAAGCGGCCGGAGAGCCGCGCCCGGCGAGGGGCAAACATAAAGTTAGATCATCGTGCGTCATATTTGATGCACGATGATCTAAGGTGCCGCCGTCAGCTTGGCGAGCGGCGGCGCCATATCCGGGGTCAGGGATTTTCCGGCGGCCAGGGCGTCCAGCAATTGGGCCGCCTTGGCCCCTTCCCAATCGGCTGCTCCGATATAGCGGGCGACTTCGCGGCCTTGCGCGTCCAGCAAAAGGCTGACAGGCAGCACATTGGCTCCCAGCTTTTCGGCGGCGATCCGCGCCTCGTCGGTGCGGATGTCCAGGGCCTTGATCCCCAGCCGGGCAAAGGTATTGGCCACGGCAATCTTGCCGCCACGATCCAGTGATAGCGCGACTACGGCAATGCCCTTGGTTGCGGCGGTGGGTTTCAAGCGATCCAGCGCGGGCAGCTCGGCCACGCAGGGCATGCACCAACTGGCCCAAAGATTGAGAAGAACGGCGCGGCCGCGCAAGGTTTCCAATCCGGCGGGCTGACCGTCGCCATCTCTGATATCCAAGGTGGGCAGGGGCTTGGGGCTGTCATGGATGGTCAGTCCCTGAAGCGATTTCGGTCCAGCCAGGGCATCGCCCGTCAGAACCAGAAGCATCAGGGCGGCCAGGAGGCTACGGCGGGTCATGGTCAGTCCTTCGCTTTATTGCCTTGCCGGGACGAGATAAGATTTCACCCGTTCGGCGATCCGATCGGGAAAGGAGGCGTGGGGCATCCGCGCCAGGAAATTACCCGCACGATCCATGATGTAGATAGAGGTTGAGTGATCCACGCTATAGGCCTTGGGGTCACCACTGTCGCCGGGCTGCTTTTCATAGCGGGCCTTGAAATTATAAGCAGCGGCCGCGACTTGTTCCGGCGTTCCTGTCAGTCCGGTGATTCCAGGGAAGGATGTCAGGTATTCCTTGAGATGCGCCGGAGTATCGCGCTCGGGGTCAACGCTGATGAACAGCGTCACCACTTTGGCGCGGTCGGCGCCCAGCTGTTCCAGGGCCACCGAAAGCGTGTTGAGAATGGTGGGGCAGATATCCGGGCAATAAGTATAGCCGAACGCCACGATACGGATTTTGCCGCCATACATCTCATCGGTGACGGGGCGGCTATTCATGTCTTGTAGCAAGAAGCGCCCGGAAACCGCGCGGTCAGGATCGTCTGTCGCGGCATTGGCCGACAAAACAGGGGCGGCGATCAGGGCGGTGATCAAGGCGATACAGGCGATTAATCTGGACATGAACGGTCTTCCTTGGGGGCGGATTGGGCATATAGTAGCCCGTTGGACACCAGCCTGCGCGTGGAATTTAAACGCAGCGTCTTGACGAAAGTTAAGGCTTTCCCTTCGGGTCGAACCCATCGTGTTCGGTGAAGGTTGGGTAATATTCTTTTGATTTCAACAATTCAAAGGTGGGGAAAATGACGAAGACCCGCAAGATGGCGACTTTGTTCGCCACGGTGAGCTTTGCTGCCTTGGTGGCTGGGACCGCCTCGGCCGAATCGCTGCAAGATGTGATGAAGCGCCGTGGTTTGACCGATAACGACATCATGGCCGCCGCCAAGACTTATATGCCGACCGGCAAGATTGACGAATTCATGGTGTTCAGCTCTGGCGGCCAGAGCGGCCAGGTGATCGTCTATGCAGTTCCGTCCATGCGCATCTTGAAATATATCGGCGTGTTCACTCCCGAGCCCTGGCAGGGCTATGGTTTTGACGACGAGTCGAAGGCCGTGTTCAAGCAGGGTTCCGATGTCAGCGGTCGCACGATCACTTGGGGCGACACCCATCACCCGGCGCTGTCCGAGACCAATGGCGAATCCGATGGCCAGTGGCTGTTCATCAACGACAAGAACACGCCCCGCATCGCGGTCATTGATCTGCGCGACTTCGAGACCAAGCAGATCGTCCAGAACCCGATCTTGCAGTCCGAGCATGGCGGCGCCTTCGTCAGCCCGAACACCGACTACATCGCCGAAGCAGCGCAGTACCCCTCTCCGTTGGGCGGTGAGTTCGCTCCGTTGGAGCAGTTCAACGAGAAGTATCGCGGCGCGGTGACGTTCTGGAAGTTCAATCGTGAGCACGGTCGCATCGAGCCCGAGAATTCCTTCTCGCTCGAATTGCCTCCCTACAGCCAGGATCTGTCCGATTTCGGTAAGGGTCCGTCCGATGGTTGGGCTTTCGTGAACTCCTTCTGCACCGAGCGTTATGTCGGTGGTATCGAGCGCGGTCGTCCCCCCTTCGAAGCCGGTTGCTCCGCCAAGGACAGCGACTTCCTCCACGTGATCAACTGGAAGAAGGCCGCCGAGCTGGTTAAGGCCGGTAAGGCCAAGAAGATCAACGGCCACAACGTTCTGCCCATGGACGTCTCCATTAAGGAAGGCATCCTGGTGCTCATCCCCGAGCCCAAGAGCCCCCATGGCGCCGACGTCAGCCCCGATGGCAAGATGGTCATCGTTTCGGGCAAGCTGGACAGCCACACCACCGTCTATGACATCTCGAAGATCGAGGCTGCCCTGGCCGCCAAGAATTTCGCGGGCAAGGACGAGTACGGCATTCCGATCATCGCTCTGGAAACCGTTGCTCATAAGCAGGTTGCCTTGGGTCTCGGCCCGCTGCACACCCAATACGACTCTAAGCCCTGCGTCGCCTATACCTCGCTGTATGTCGACTCCATGGTCGCCAAGTGGGATTATTGCGAAGGCAAGGTTCTGGACAAATTGTCCGTCCACTACAACATCGGCCATCTGATGGCCATGGAAGGCGATACCGCCAATCCGAAGGGCAAGTATCTGATCGCCCTCAACAAGCTGGCTATCGACCGCTTCGCTCAGGTTGGTCCTCTGCACCCGCAGAACCATCAGTTGATCGACATCAGCGGCGACAAGATGCAGTTGCTGTACGATATGCCGCTGCCCTTGGGCGAGCCCCATTATGCGGTCTCCATTGATATCTCCAAGCTGAAGACCAACGTCCGCTATCCGTTCGGCACCGACTCTCGCACCGAGAAGAAGTCCCCTTACGCGGTGCGTCCGGGCCAGGAGCATACCGACCGCAAGCCGGGTAAGGTCGAGGTGTTCGGCACCCTGATCCGCTCGCACATCACGCCTGAAATCATCGAGGCCACTGAAGGTGACGAAATCACCGTTCACCTGACCAACCTCGAACGTGCTCAGGACGAAACCCATGGTTTCGCCATCTCCAAGCACAACGTCAACCTGTCGGTTGAGCCGGGCAAGACCGCCTCGGCCACCATCAAGGCCAATAAGGCTGGCGTCTATCCTTACTACTGCACCGAGTTCTGCTCGGCCCTGCACCTGGAAATGGAGGGCTATCTGCTCGTCCAGCCGGCCAACTACAAGGCGTCCGGCGCCAAGGGCAAGGAAGGCCAGGTCTATGGTCAGAAAGACTACGATGCCCGCGTGAAGGCCAATGTTGATACCCAGGCCATCATCAACAGCGTCGTTGGTTACATCACCGGCGTGAACTACAAGGACTTCCCGGCGGTGGTTGCCATGGTCGAAGATGCGACCGAGCAGCTGGGTTATGCCGAGCAGAACAAGAAGAAGTCGGAAGAGTTCGCCGCCAAGGGCGATTACAACTCTGCCTTCTTGTGGGCCGAACAGTGGTTCCAGTATCAGGTTAAGACGGCGGACATCGGTCTGCGCGCCAAGACCTTCCTGGAGCAGAACGGTGCCAAGAAGGTCGAAGCCGCTCCGGCCGCGAAGTAATTCGCGACTTGACCAAAGCCAGGGCGGCGTAATCCGCCCTGGGCTAAGACCAGGAACCGGGGGTGAGCTTGCTCACCCCCGGATTTCCATACCCCCTTGATAAGGATGAAAAGATGCGCAATTCCGTGAAGCGGCACATCACCGTTGCGGCCCTGGCGGTCGTCATTGGATTCGTTTCCCAATCGCCGGTTCTGGCTGCCGACGGTAAGGCGCTGTTCACCGACAAGGGGTGTGTCGCCTGCCATGGCGAGGATGCCAAGAGCCCCATGCAGGAGGGTTTTCCGAAACTGGCCGGTCAAAGCGCCGAATATGCTTTTAATCAAATGAAAGACATCAAATCCGGGGCGCGGACCAATGGTCAGAGCGTTGATGTCATGAAGCCCATCGTCGATGATCTGACCGAAGATGAGATGAAGGCTATCGCCGACTATCTGGTCTCGCTGCGCGAAGCGCCGGTCGCCGCCGCTGCTGCTCCCGCCACTCCCGGCAAGACCCTGTTCCTGACCAAGACCTGCGTGGCGTGCCACGGCAAGGAAGGCAAGAAGCCGCTGCCTGGCTATCCCTCCATCGGTGGTCAGGACAAGGCTTATATCCTAGCGCAGACTAAGGACATTAAGTCCGGGGCACGCTCCAACGGCAAGGCCAATGCCATGCAGCCCGTCATGCACTTGGTCAATGATGAAGAGATCACTGCCGTTGCGGATTACTTGTCCACAGTCAAGTAAGTTAGGCGGGTATTCCGCTAATGTACGCCCCAGTTGGTTCGATTTCGGAGACAGACCTTGATGTTCAAGATTAAGCACAGCCTGGCCGTCGCGGCCGCGGTTACCGCCCTTGTGACGGGTGGCGCAGTGTTCGCCGCTGGTGGCGGCCCGGCCCCTCAGCAGGGTAAGTCCCTGGGTGAAGAGGGTTACACTTGGCATGCCGGTGGTGGCGAAGAAGATGAGGCTTTGCATATGAAGCCGAATCTGGAAAACGGTAAGGATGTCTACGAAGTGTGCTCTGCTTGCCATCAGCCGGAAGGCTGGGGCCTGACCGACGGCACCTTCCCGCAGCTGGCTGGTCAGCACCCTAAGGTGGTGATTAAGCAGCTGGCCGATATCCGTGCCCTGAACCGTGACAACCCCACCATGTATCCCTTCGCCCTGCCGTCGCAGATCGGTGGCCCGCAGGCCATTGCCGATGTGGCCGGTTATATGCAGAAGCTGAAGATGAACCCCGCCCCCGGCGTGGGTGACGGTAAGGATCTGGTTCACGGCAAGAAGCTCTATGAGGATAACTGCACGCGCTGCCATGGTGCTGATGGCGCCGGTGACGACAGCAAGTTCTATCCCCGCATTCAGGCGCAGCACTATAATTACCTGTTGCGTCAGTATCAGTGGATCAAGGAAGGCAAGCGCCGCAATGCCAACCCGGACATGATGAAGCAGATTCAGAGCTTTACCGATCGCGACACCAAGGCGGTGTTGGATTATGTGTCTCGTCTGAAGCCCCCGGCTGATCTTACTGCTCCCAAGGGCTGGAAAAACCCTGACTTCCAGTAGTAATATCTGATATAACGTGGACAATGGGCGGCGTCTTGGTTTTGCCGGGTCGCCGCCTTTTTCCTGAATGTCCATCGAGGTTTCCATGACCAAGAAGACCAAGCCCGCGCTTGTGAGAATTCTCACCATTGTCGCGGCGCTGTTCATCGGCGGTGCCTATTTCTCGCCCATCTGGTGGGTTGCCCTGAAGGCTCCCAATTACCCGGCCGAGACCTTCCCCGACGGTATCCGCATCCACTTCCACATGAACGGCGTGTTCAACGGCTGCACCAGTCAGGTCAAGCCGAAAGGTGGTCGGGCTGTCGCTTGGGGCAACGAGGAAGGTGGTCTCGATTGCGTCGAAGAGATGGACGTCATCAACCACTTCATCGGTATGGAGCCCATCGCCAAGGGCGCGGCCCTGGAGATCGTGGCGGCTCCCTATCTGTTCGGTCTGGTCGGTGTGATGCTGGCCGCATTCCTGGTTTACGCCGGTCCGTTCTGGTGGGTCTTACCCCTGTCCGGCATCGTCATTCCGGTGGCGTTCGTGGTGGATTACTCCGCGTGGCTCTGGTGGTTCGGCCATAATCTGCGATCTTGGGCGGCCTTCTCGGTCAAGCCGTTCATGCCCACCGTGTTCGGTGATGGTAAGGTGGCGCAGTTCTCCACCTACTCTTATCCCCATTACGGTTTCGGGCTGCTCTGTGCCGGAGCTTTGTGCCTGACCCTCGCTCTGCTGTTGCAGCGCAAGGCGCTCAAGGACTAAAAGGTAAAACTGTTCCGAGGCGTGGCAAGGCGGCGGACGATTCCATGCGAATTCCGATCAAGACTTTGTCGAATTCCATTTTGGGCGTTGTGACCGGTCTTGCCGTCGCGGGCCTGACCGCCTTGGCGGTCACGGCTGCGGCCCCACCGCCCGAGGCGGAGGCCATCAAGGATTCCTCACTGCTTCAAGCGCTGATCGACATGGCCCAGCCGGGCCAGGAGATTGTCCCGCCTCCGGGGCGCTATCGCGGAGTCAAGATCACCAAGCCCATTATCTTCGACGGTAAGGGGAAGGTGACACTGGACGGCGGCGGTAACGGTTCCGTGCTGTGGGTCGTGACCGATGGCGCCACCGTGCGCAATCTGCGGTTGGTCAATAGCGGGGTAAGCCATCCCGAGCAGGATGCGGGAATTCAGGTTCGCGGCAATGACAATGTCATCGAGGACAATGTTATCGAGGACTCTTTGTTCGGGCTGGCGCTGGAACGCTCTGACCGGAATATCGTGCGCCGGAATCACTATACTGGCCGGCCACTGAACATTCAGCGGCGTGGCGACGGTGTGAAGCTATGGTATTCCAATGATAATCTGATATCCGAGAATGTGTTCCAGGGCGGCCGTGACATTGTCATGTGGTACGCCAACGGCAATAAATTCATCGGCAATCGTCAAAGCGGCGGCCGTTATGGTCTGCATCTCATGAAGGCGGCTGATAATGTCGCCGAAGGAAATCTGTTCATCGACAACATGACCGGTATTTCCATGATGTATGACACCGGTGACATCATCCGTAACAACTACATCGCCAAGGCCAATGGCGCAGTGGGAACATGTTTGTCACTCAAGGAAAGCAGTGATGTTGTCATCGAGAATAATGATCTGATGTATTGCTCATCAGGTATTGCCATCGACGTCTCTCCCTATGAGCCAGGAACCGTGAACACGATTAAAGGCAATCGCATTGCCTTCAATGATATCGGCATTTCCTTCCTCAATGATTGGAAGGGTAGCGAGTTTACCGGTAATCTGTTGACCGGAAACATCACCGAAGTCGCCATTTATGGCGGCGGCAGCGCCAAGCGTAATTTATGGGACGGCAATCGCTGGGAGGATTACCAGGGATTCGACGTGAACGGCGATGGCGTGGGTGATAAGCCGCATCGGCTTTACGGCTATGCCGGTCGCGTCTGGATGGATGTTCCCAATACTAAATTCTTCAAGGGCACCCCGCTTTTGGAAGTGCTTGATTTTCTTGACCGTCTGGCTCCGTTCAGCGAGCCGGTATTGATGCTGGAAGACAAGCATCCTCGGCTTGGCAGCGACAAGACGTTCAAGGCGGGATCAAACCTGGAGCCGAAGTCATGAGTGAGCAATCCCCTCCGGCCAAGCGCCCGGCGGCGGCCAATCCAAAGACCCGTCGCCAAATCATGCGTTCGCTGACCATGGGCGGCGCCATTATCGGCGCGTCTTTGTTTGGCTTCTTTCCGGTGCTGCGTAAATGGACGCCGCGTCTGAGACCGCCCGGAGCCATTGACGAACGCGACTTTCTGGCCGCTTGCATAAAATGCGGCCAGTGCGTCCAGGTCTGCCCGGTCAAGGCCATTCAACTGGGTGATCTGGATGAGGGATTTGGTGTCGGGGTGCCCTTTATTCCCGCTCGCGATCAGGCCTGTGACTTTTCCTGCGATGCGGTGCAATGCGTGTTGGCTTGCCCCACCGGGGCTTTGGCCCATTCGGTCAGCAAGCGTGAAGATGTTCATATGGGCCTGGCTCGGCTGGATCGTCCCGGCGCGTGTCTGGCGCGCAAGGGAGAAGGCTATAAGGGGGCTGCCCGCCCGGCTCCATTCCCCGGCGTTCACCGCTATGCGGAAATCGACCGTTGGAAGCCGGTCAAGCTGGCGGATTATAAATACGACCTGGAATTGTGCGATCTCTGCGTTCGTGAATGCCCGGTGAAGGACGCCATCAGCCTGGAGCCCATGTCCAACGACCCCAATGACAAGCGTCGCACTCCGGTGGTGCATCAGGCCTGTGTCGGCTGCGGCATGTGCGAGATGATCTGCCCCACCGAGGCGTCATCCATCGTCGTTGATATCCGGCGCAAGTGGGGAGACGCGTGATGAGCCTTCTCACCAATTTCAAGATTATGCTGGGCTGGGCGCCGGAACGCACCACCACCTACACTCCCGAAGCCGAGGCCATGCACGAGGCCAAGCGCCAAGTGAAGGGGGCCGAGCGGGCTAAGGAGATCAAGGCCGCCCATGCCGAGCATCACAGCCATAAATGGCGCAATATCCGTTGGGCGACCCTGATCGCCGTCAACATGGTGTTCGTGCTGTCGTTTCGCTTTGACGTGCAGTTGGTGGAAGGTTCGCTCACCGCCTCGCGAGTCATCGGCTTTCACATGGCCGATCTGAATTCCTCATTACAGGTGATGTTGGCCTATAAGGTCATTCTGATTAATCTGGTGATTGGAACCGGAACCGTCTTGTTCATGTGGTGGCTGTTCGGAGGGCGGACATTCTGTTCTTGGACCTGTCCTTATCACCTGCTGGCCGAGATCGCCGAGAAGCTCCACCTGTTCCTGGCTGCCAAGCGCATGGTGGTCGATTATTCCCTGCATCGCGGGGTGCGCTCGGTCCTTTATGTGGTCTTTGCCCTGATGGCGATCATCAGCGGCTATACCGTTTTTGAATCCATCTCTCCCACCGGCATCGTG
>JAYTWE010000416.1:0-3107 GCA_043744055.1 Magnetospirillum sp. | reverse complement strand
AGGCTCACCAGACCTCGACCCTGGTGTTCGAGACACTGTATTCCGCCATGCGCAAGGGATGGAGCAAGGCCGAGATCACCGAGGTGATCGTCAGGCTGCAAACCGCCCTGCCCGATCTTGATATCGACGTCATTCGCGGCCCGGCGGTCATCGCCCAGTTCGGCGAGATGGGCAGTGACCTCGCCATTATCCGCAACGACCCCTTGCTCCAGCAAGTCCTTGCCACCGGTAAAGAAATCCTGGTGCCGGGCGAAACGGGCATCCGCTATCTCTACCCGGTCAAAGCCAAGGAAGAATGCCTGGACTGCCACACCATGGCCAAGCTCGGCGACATCAACGGCGTCATCGACATCACCTATCCCATCCATTCCCTGAAGGTCTCGCTGGACTATGTGCTGAACACGGTCCTGGCCTATTTCTTCGGCATTCTGCTGCTGCTCTCGACCGCGCTGTATTGGAAGCTGAAAGTCTTCGTGGCCCAGCCCATCACCAATATGGTCGCGCTGATGCAAGAGATCATCTTGCACACCGACCTGACGCGCCGGGTCAAGTCCAACGGCTTCATCAGCGAGGTTGCCGACCTCTCTGAATATTTCAACAAGCTGCTGCACACCGTCGAGGATTATCAGAGCCGGTTAGAGGAGTTGTCCATCCGCGACCCTCTGACCAAGCTTTATAACCGCCGCAAATTCGATGAGTTCTTGGAACACGAAATCGACCGCGCCAAGCGCAACCAGCACGCCTTCTGCATTGCTCAGATCGACCTGGACGACTTCAAGAATATCAACGACACATTCGGTCATCCCATCGGCGATCTGGTCTTGAAGGAAATCGCCAGCGTTCTGATGCGCGACGTGCGCCGCACCGATGTGGTCGCTCGGGTCGGGGCTGACGAATTCGCGGTTCTGCTGCCGGAAACCGACCCCGAGGAAGGGCTCAGAGTGGCGGAAAAGCTCCGTCAGACTATCACTGATCTGGCCTTGGGGCTGCCGGTGGGCGGCGTCCGCATTACCGCCAGTATCGGCCTTGCCAGCTATCCCGCCAATGCCGACGACCTGCAAAAGCTGGCCATCGCCGCCGATGTAGCCGTCTACAAAGCCAAGCGTTCGGGCAAGAACCAAGTGGGAGTCATCGGCGAATCCGACGACACCACCGCCATCATCTTCAGCCAGGGCGAAATGGTCCGCACCGCCTTGGCCGAGGGCCGATTGGTGCCGTATTTCCAGCCCATCGTCTCGGTGGCCGGAGGCGGCGTCGCCGCCTATGAGGTCTTGGCTCGGGTGGTAGACGGCGACAATGCCGTCTGCGCCGGAGACTTCATCGAATCCGCCGAGGAATTGGGCTTGGCCGGTGAAATCGACGACGCCGTGTTCGACCGCGCTATCGAGGCGCTTGCATCGGGCATTCTGGGGGACACCGCCAAGGTCTTCGTCAATCTGTCCGCCAAAAGCATCACCAACCGCGAGCGGATGATGTCCATCCCGCGCCGGCTGGCCGAAGCCGGGATCGCACCGGGCCGCATCGTGCTGGAAATCACCGAGCGCGAAGCCCTGCCCCATTTCGGCGACGTGATCGCCATGGTCAACGAACTGCGTGGTCAAGGCCTGGCCTTTGCCCTGGATGATTTCGGCAGCGGCTTCTCGTCGTTCCTTTATCTCAAATACATCACCGTCGATTACGTCAAGATCGAAGGCTCCTTCGTCCGCCAGATCGTGACCGATGAACGGGACCGCATCATGGTCGAACACATCCATTCCATGGCGCGGCGCTTCGGCATGATAACCATCGCCGAATTCGTCGAGGATGAAGAAACGCTGGTTCTGCTGCGCGAGATGGGGATCAATCTCTGCCAGGGCTATCATGTGGGCATGCCGAGACCGGTGAAGTTGCTGAACACTTGACCACGCTCAAAGCGGATTTTCTTGAGGCCGGATACCGGAAGAGAATCATTCGCCTTGGAGGCTCCTCGTCATGAGAACCGGACTTCGCCTGACATTGGCCGTCGCCATCGCTTGGGGGGCCATATTGTGGCTGGCCCCTGTTTCCATGGCCCAGCCCTTCGCCGGAATCGTCATCAAGGGCAAGCCCTATGTCTATGATTCCGACAACGCCAAGGACGTCATGCGTATTTGCGGCGGATGTCATGGCGAGCTGGGAGCGGGCGGCGGCGGCGGCGCTTATCCTCGCCTGGGCGGCTTGAACGCCGACTACCTCGCCGAACAGTTCAAGAAGTTCAAAACGCGCGAGCGCGAAAACATCCCCATGATCCCCTTCGCGGTGGACCGTGAAATGACGGAAGCCGACGTCTTGGACGTGTCGCGCTTTCTGTCCGAGGTCAAGCTGGACACCAAGGCCCCGCCGGACCTGCCCAAGGACGGATATGCCCGTCTGCAAATCATGAAGAAAGTCCTCCAAATCCCCCGCGAACCCGGCGATCTGGAGGCGGGAAAAGCCTTCTTCGCCGCCGATTGCGCCGCCTGTCACGGCCGCAAGGGCGAAGGCCGCGTCAAGAAGCCGCCGCTGGCTGGACAGCATATCGCCTATCTGAAAACTCAGGTCGGCAGCTTTCTCTCGGGAAAACGCAGCCACGAGGATATGGAAATCCTGCGGGCAAGAACCGAGCAGGACTGGACCAATCTATGGGCATACCTTTCCAGTCTGCTGGACTGACCCCCAACCGGGAGGCTTCAGCCTCCCGGCCTCTTCATCTTCATCTCTGAACATTCAGAAGACCCGACTCGTCGGCGTCGTTGCCATACTTATAGCTTGGCAGTCCGCACAGCTGGACGGATTGCAATTTCCCCCCAAATAGGTCTGATATCCTTAGCGCTCATAGCTTAGATTCAATTCAGACGACGAGATCGCCTGATCCGTCAGCCGCGACAAAGGGCATTCCATGCTGAACAACCTGAAAATCTCTGGAAAGTTGGGTGTCTTAATCGCGGTCGGTATCGTCGGCACCATCATTCTCGCCATCTTCAGCCTGTACCAATTGCGAGCGACCATGGTCGAGGATCGTAAGCTTGTCGTTCGCCAGATGGTTGAAGCAGCCACCAGCATTGCCGGTTATTACCGCCAACAGGCGGAAAGCGGGGCCTTGACCGACG
>JAYTWE010000415.1:0-2132 GCA_043744055.1 Magnetospirillum sp. | reverse complement strand
GTTCCGGTTAATTTCGCCCGTCTGCATCGACCGCGGCTTGGCATGATCGTGGTTGCGGCTGCGGGTCCTGTCATGAATTTGGCTTTGGCTGTGATCTCGGTTTTGCTGGCCATCCATGTTCTGCCTTTGGTGCCGAAAGAGATTCAGGGATGGCTCCTGCTTAATCTGGATAATGCTATTTATTTCAATCTATTGCTGGCTGTCTTCAACATGATTCCCATCCCTCCGTTGGATGGTGGCCGGGTTCTCGTTGGCGTGCTGCCGCGTCATCTGGCTTGGCGGGTTGCCCGGCTGGAAAAGGCGGGAATGCTGATATTGCTGGCGGCACTGTTTCTTCTCCCCATGCTTGGCGAGCAGCTGCATATGGAGTTGGATGTTTTCCGGTGGCTGGTGCATGGTCCGGTTGAATATCTTGGCCAAGTGTTGGTGGAGATTTTTCTCTAAATGCAGATAGACGCCTTCGAGGCTGACAAGGATCGGGTTGAACGCCCTTTGGGCGACCGCCTGATGCTTGACCTTGAAAGTTGGGAAGGTCCGCTGGACATCTTGTTGCAGCTGGCCCGCGATCAGAAGGTTGATCTGGCGAAGATCTCAATTCTGAAGCTCGCCAATCAGTACCTTGATTTTATTGAAAAGATACGCGGAACTCAGCTTGATTTGGCCGCCGAGTATCTGGTGATGGCGGCGTGGTTGGCTTATCTGAAATCGCGCCTGTTGTTACCCGAGCCCGAGCCTGAGGCGGAAGAGGAATTGTCACCGGCCGAGATGGCGGCGGCTTTGGCCTTTCAGCTGCGCCGTCTGCAATCCATGCGCGATGCCGGAGAAGGCTTGTTCCGGCGCAAGCTATTGGGCCGCGACGTGTTCGCGCGTGGGGCTCCCGAGGATGTGGAGGTGGTTAGCCGCTCCATCTTCGATCTTGAGCTCTACGATCTGCTGAAGACCTATGCCGATCATGTGGTCCGCCATTCGGTTCAGACCCTGACCGTGGAAGCCCCCGATCTTTGGTCGGTGGAAGACGCCTTGGCCCGGCTGGAGAATATGCTGGGGATGGGGCGCTTACCGGATTGGTCGGTGTTGATGTCGTTCCTGCCACCGGTGGGTATTGATCCGCTGAAGATCAAGTCGGCCATGGCGTCGACTTTCGTTGCCGCTCTGGAATTGACCAAGCAGGGGCGGCTATCCTTGCGTCAAGATGGCGCAGCTTATTCCCCCATCTATGTCAAAGCGGGCCTGGGGGCCGGAATGGAGCGAGATGACTGATCCCGAGCAGTTGCGCCTGATCGAGGCCCTGATTTTCACATCCGCCGACCCGGTCAGCGAACGCGCCATGGCCGAGA
Source organism: Magnetospirillum sp. (assembly GCA_043744055.1). Lineage (GTDB taxonomy): Bacteria > Pseudomonadota > Alphaproteobacteria > Rhodospirillales > Magnetospirillaceae > Phaeospirillum. The sequence continues at coordinate 795 of JAYTWE010000415.1, read as the reverse complement.
GACTCCCCGAAGGTGTCAGCATTCCAGAACTTCTTGCGGAACTGGAAGCCCATTACGCTGTGCGCGGATTTAATCTGGTCCGGCGGGGGAATGGCTGGGCCTTCCGAACCGCGCCGGAATTGGCTGAAGCCTTAAAGGTGGAACGTACGCTGGAGCGGAAATTATCTCGCGCCGCTATCGAAACCTTGGCGATCATCGCTTATCATCAGCCGGTGACCAGACCGGATATCGAGGAAATTCGGGGCGTTGCCTTGTCCAAGGGGACGCTGGATATTCTATTCGCGGCGGGTTGGGTCAGCCCCAAGGGACGACGGCGCACGCCTGGGCGCCCATTGACCTGGGGAACCACGGACGGGTTTTTGGATCACTTCGGCCTCTCCTCGCTCGATGACCTCCCCGGCGTCAAGGAGTTGGAGGCCGCCGGTCTGCTGGATTCCCGTGCCGCCGCTGGGGCTTATGGCAATCGAGCGGTGGATGGCGACAGGTTGGTGGATACGGAACCTGAGGACGACAATCAGCAGCTGGAACTGCTTGATGACGAGGAATTACTGGGGATTGGTGAATAGCAGGGAGAATTGGGATGCTTCCCGGTGATAAAAATCTTCTAAAAGGCGCCAGGGTGATGTTGATCGTTGAGCGTCAACTGACACGTGAACTGTTGGTCTCGTCCTTGAAACAGATCGGAGCGGGGCCGACGGTCCATGGCCCTGCCCATGACATGTTGCAGCGGGTGGCTGAGTTCAAGCCAGAGGTTATCTTCTGCGAAATTGCCATGGAGCCGCTGGACGGGGCCGC
>JAYTWE010000414.1:0-5337 GCA_043744055.1 Magnetospirillum sp. | reverse complement strand
GATCCGGCCGTGATTGTCGATGACGTAAGTGGTGATGTCAGAAAGCCCCGCCTGGGCTGCGGTCAGCTCCCAAACACGCCGGAACCTCGCCTCTACCGTCAAAAGCCCCTCCACCTCTCCCGTGGCGGGCGCGATGGACGGCACCGCGATGCCGATCACCGGCTCGTTGGTGGCTTCGTCATAGCGCACATTGCCCAGGGCGCTGACACGCGACAACAAGGCAGTGGCCACTTCCGGCAGATGAGCCAAGGATTTCTGTGCTTCAACACTTTGGTGATGATAGCGGTTCGAGCGGCTGAGAACCTTACCCGATGGGTCGAGAACCGCCACATCCACCAGCATGGGCTCGAAGGCCAGCAAGCCGGAGGCAAGGTCAGCCCGATCCTTCGGGTCAAGCCCCGCCAGCCCATGCCGCCGCGCCGGTTCTTCCAGCTCCAGGGTCAGGCTGCCAAGGAAGTTCCGAAACTCGGCGGCGATCCCACGTCCGACCAATTGCTGGGTCGCCAGGGTTTGGCGTTCTTGCATACGATACGTATTCAGACCCAGGAAAGCGCCCGCCAACAATAACGGCATCACCGCAATGCCGGTGAAGGCAAAAAATAGCTTGCGGTGGAGGCTATCGCGCATCGCGGGCCTCCGTGGCGCGGAATATCTCCGCCTGGCGCAAAATATTATCACTGATACGGATGTTAAGACGCTGCGCCGTCTCCAGATTGATGGACAGGCGGAATTCCGCCGTCTCCACCGGCAGATCCCCCGCCGGAATCCCCGCCATGATCTGGACGGCAAGCCGGGCGGCTTGACGGCCCAAGGCATGCAGATCCAGCCCATACGACATCAGGGCGCCAGCCTGAACGCTGCTCCGGTCAACTACGCTGACCGGAATGTGACGCCCGACCGCTGCATTCAAGATGAGGGGTAAATTCGACGCCACCAGAGCATCAGTGGGAACAAAGATGGCATCAATTCCGGGAGGAATCTCCCCCATGAGCTGCTCTAAATCCGCAACCGAGCGGACATGGCGAAGCACCAGGGTAATTCCCAGCTCCTGGGCAACCGGCTTGATCCGCTCCACCGACAGACGCGGACTGATGTCATCGGGATTATAAGGAACCAGCACGGTTTGAATGGTTGGGACGATGGCTTTCATCCAGTGAAACCGTACCGGTTCTTGAACTCCGAACGTCACTCCGGTGGCATTGCGCCCCGGCTTGGCCAGGCTGTTGGCCAGCCCGGACCCTACCGGATCGCTGGCAGGGGCGAAGACAAGCGGAATACCAGTATCCCTGACCGCCTCGCGCCCTGCCTTGGCGGCAGGAGTCGAAAGGGCCAGCAGCATATCTGGCTTCAGCGAAACCAAGCGGCGGGCCTCTTGCTCCAGAGCGCCTCCCAGAAGAGGTCCCAGATAGACGAAGCGCACCCGCTTTTCTTCGGAAAATCCCAGTTCGGCCAAGCCAGCCTTGAACCCTTCAAGTGAACGCTCGGCAACCTTGCCGTGGTTCAGGACTCCGATGACCATCATCCGATCTTGGAAGAAGTCGCCGACATGAAGCACTCCGGCCACAACCGCCAGCGCCACAGCCCCCAGGCAGAGCATCAGCCACCTTAACCGCATCAAGGCTCCCCTTCCACGAAGGTCACAGGCCCGTCATACAAACCTTTAGATATAGACAGTATAAGGTGTCCTCCATGAACCTTATCAAGATAAGGCGTATCCGTCCGTGACAAATACTACAAAATTTCCCGATATATCCGCGCCCGCGAAAAAATAATGTTGCTATTTTGTTCCGATTGGGGCTCACTAAGGCGGCTATAGGAGATTTGAATGATGGAAGACGCCTTGGAAACCGCCGCCCGCCAGATGCTGAGTTATTTCGGCAGCCAAGCCACCGAGGTTCAGACCCGCCGCGCCAAGGATCTGGCCGGAAGCGGCGACTGGCCCGCCCAGGACCGTGCCTTGCTTTTGCTCAATCGGATGGAATCCCTGACTCGGCCATCCTTTACCCAAAACCGGGCCTTTACCCAAAACCGGGGGGCATGATGATTCGAGACCATGCGGAAATCCTAGCACTACGCGGTTTGGCTTGGCTGCTGTCCGATCCCGATCGAACCGAACGCTTCCTAACCACCACCGGCTGCGATGCGGAATCCTTGCGCAATCGAGCCGATGATCCGACCCTGCTGGGGTCCGTGCTCGATATCTTGCTGGAGGATGAAACGGCGCTCCTGGACTTCGCCGCCTGGGCCGAGATCGATCCGGCTAAAATCCACCGGGCCAGAATGGCATTGCCCGGCGCCATGCCGGAATTTCAGGCTCCGTAAAGCCAAGGCCGCAACAGACGCGTCACGCGGGGCATCACCACATAGGTCATGAACAGCACCTGGGCGGAAACAAACACCATGGCTTTCAGCCAGATGGGAAGCCCCGCCACCAGCGGGCCAAACGCCAGATTGAGTCCCAGAACCACCAGATAGGCCACCACGGTAATCACCAGCGCCATCTTGTGAGGAGACGGCTTGGCCTCCGCTGGCACATCGGGCAGATCGAACCAGAACTCCAAGCCAGTCACTTTCTTGACCGCCGCTTCGCCTTCAGCCATATCGCCCAGCTTGTCCAGCCAGTGCTTACGAACCTCGGAGACCTCAAAACTATGGCATTGCTGCCAGGTCTCGAAGCGATAGATGGTCACGTAGGAATAATCGGTCGCCGCGCCAGGCCGTAAGATATTCACGCCCTGATAGCCCGGCCAAGATGATGCAGCGGCAGTCACCCCAGAAACCCAGTCCTCGTAATCCTTTTCACGGCCCGGACGAATTTGACGGGCAATGCTGACTGTCACCGGGGCTTGATTTTGTTCCGCCATCACCCGCTCCATCCACCTTGTATCCAGGTTTGTTATTTAGGCATTCATCAACACGGTTGAAACCATCCGCCGCCAGTGCCCACAATATCAACGGAGCACAGGAGAATGCGGCATGACACGAATCTTCACCACTTTGGCTGCTTTCAGCGCAATCGCCATAAGCACCGGGGCCATAGCCGCCGCCGCTCCGGCCACTGTCACCGCCCTTATCACAGCCGATGTCTCAGTGGCGAATTTCGCCTTGGTGGACCGTGCGCCGGTCCGCAATGGATTTGCCCCTTTCTCCATCGAGGCCACCGGCCTTTTACCGGCGCCGCGCAAACGCGAAAGCTTTACTCCCAGTGAAGACGAACACTTCTACACATTGCGCCGCACGGTGGAACGCTTTCTTCAGCGCAAGGAAGTGGCCGTAGGCTGGTCGAAATCCAACGAAGCCAGCATCGCATTTGGAACCGAGCTCTCCCGATTCCGTGCTCCCGACGGCCTTGCCTATGCGGTAGAAGGGGAACTGGTGGTTCGCGGCAACAGCCCCATTCCCCTGGGATTGACCCTGACCGCTCCGGCCGATGGCCCAACGCTTCGCTATTCAGCCGGGCTTATCATCGCCGATCAGGTTGTCATGATGAAGGAAGGAGTCCTAGAGCCCGGCCATCGCAAGGATGGATGGATGGTCTCGCTGCGGCCCAGCGGTGAGGACGCCGCCATCCCAGTCCGCGCCGTCTTTGCCGTCCGCGCGGAAAGTAATGACCCGGAGGTCAACAAGAAGACCCTGGCCGCCGTTATCGGGCTGCTCACCTCCTCCAGCGACGGCAGGGCCGCCACCGCCGAACGCCCCACCGATGCGGCGGAATGGTTAAAGCCGCTGAAAGTCTTTGTCAGGCCCGGCCAAATCCCAGGCGGCCCCGGCGAAGGCCAAGCCAAATCCGACAAAAAAGCCGAAAAGAAGGGGGGGCATTAAGAATGCCGTCTCGCCCTCCTCCGTCGGACCGCCCAACCAGGGCCGAACCGCCGGAGGATTGCCCGGTCAAGGACCGCTGCCGCCGCGCCCGAGCGGCGGTCTGCCTGGATTGCGGCGCGAAACGCCCGCCTCGGGGAAAGAAAAGACCACAGGTCAGTCCAGAGAAAGCTTGTCCAACTGACCATAAATGAAGCTGAAGATCACCAGCACGAAGGGCACGATGAACAACATCCAAACCAGCCCATGGATAAAACGGTCACGCGCCGAGTTATCTTCGGGGGCGTAAGTCACATTCACCGCCGCAGGTTCCGCCGCACGAATTCGAGGACGCAAAACAACCCAATAGGCCACGAATAGGGCGATACAGGCCACCACGGTCACACCGACGATCTCGGCTCCGACAGATGCGGCCTTGTCCAGCTTCACCCCCATGACCATCAGCCAGACCGGAGCGGTCAGCCCCACCCCCGCCGGCACGATCACGGAACACAGGGTGGCGAAAATGGATAGCGGAGAACTGGGGAGACGCATGCGAACCTCAACTGGGGCCGATTGACCAAAGGCAAGCTTATACACGCTCCACCCCGCAGGGTCATCACCGGTATTATTGTCCTCAACGTCGCATTTCCGCTCCGAAATATGCAGCAACATTCTCCATGACACTGGGGGGGACGTTGCGTGCATCCACAAAAATGGTGTTCAGCATATCGGCATGGGTGAAATCCGCCCCGGACAGTTCAGCACGCTGGAACCGAGCGAACCGGAGGGCGGCCCCGGACAGACGGGTTCCCGTCATGACCGCATCGGTGAAGTCAGCCCCTTCCGCCGCCGCTCCCGTCATATCGGCCCCCGATAGATTGGCCCGGATCAACTTTGCATCGTCAAGGACTCCACGCAGCATATAGACTCCGGCCAGATCAGCCCCGGTAAGATCCGCGCGCTCCATCAGCACGTCCTTAAGAAACGCATTGCGAAACCGAACATCAACCAAGATCGTCCCGATCAGATTTGATCCAAACAGATTGGCGCCAGACATAATATTTATCGCTTGTGAAGGAACTGAGCAAAGAGCTTAACAGTGATGAATTGATGCAGGTTATGGCTGAGGCTTCAGACCAGATCGGTCTCAGCTTGAATGAACTGATAGACGGGATCAGGGAAGCGCCGGAAGAAGCGGCCAGGCTTATTGTGCTGGCTGCAGAAATAAAAAAGGGCGGCGTCACGATCGATGATCAACAAATGTCCACAGTTTTAAGCGAATATATCGAAAAGGTGAGTCGCGCCATGGCGCTGCAATCACCCGAAGCCGCAGCCCCGGGCGGCGGTGTGATGCTTAAAGCGGCCGTCACAAGAATTGAGCGGGAAATTCTTGATCGCCTGAAAGCACAGAATGTCGGTGTGGATACGGTATCTGAAATTGCGCAGAAGCTGGCAACCCAGTTCGCCGATACCGTTTCCACTTTGCAGGGCGACTGGATCAGATCAAACATCGGCACTTCACAAAAACCGAATGAA
>JAYTWE010000413.1:0-5025 GCA_043744055.1 Magnetospirillum sp. | reverse complement strand
AATCCTGGGGCAAGCCCGATAAAGCAACGGCCGGACCATGTGTCCGGCCGTCGTTTTTGTTGTCACTCATCGACTGCGTCCTTTTAAAAAGCTTATCCCCACTATCCCCGCTATCCACAGGTGGATAAGTCCGTCCTGACCTGATCTATCTGATACGATCAGATCATGAGTTCCCAATTCCCCCAGACTATGTCCGGCCCCTCCGAGGGCCTTGGCTTTCGCGTCCCGCCCCATAATTTCGAGGCGGAACAAGCCTTGCTGGGGGCGGTCCTGCTGTCCAACCGCGCCTATGAAAAGGTCTCGGAGTTTCTGCGACCAGAACATTTCGCCGATCCGGTCCATGGCCGCATCTTCGCCGCCTGTGGCAAGCTGATCGAACGTGGCCAGATGGCCAATCCGGTGACCCTGAAGACCTTCTTCGAAGGTGACGGCGGCCTGACTGAAATCGGCGGCACGCCCTATCTGGCCCAACTGGCCAATTCCGTGGTCTCCGTCATCAATGCCGAGGATTACGGCAAGCTGGTCTTCGACCTGCATCTCCGCCGCGAACTGATCGGCCTGGGCGAGGATCTGGTCAATACCGCTTTCGCCGCCGATCTTGATTCCACCGCCATGGATCAGATCGGATCAGCCGAGGCCAAGCTGTACGACCTTGCCACCACCGGCCAAACCGAAGGCGGCTTCGAGGATTTCAAAAGCATCCTGGTCGGCGCCATTGCCGGAGCGGAAGCCGCCCATAAACGCCAAGGCCAGCTTTCAGGCGTGCCCACCGGCCTGATCGACATGGACAGCAAGCTGGGCGGTCTGCATGAATCCGATCTGCTGATCCTGGCTGGACGCCCTTCCATGGGCAAAACCGCCTTGGCCACCAATATCGCCTTCAATGCCGCCTATGCCTATAAGGAAGAGGTGGATTCCCTGGGCCGCAAGAAATGCGTGGATGGCGCCATCACCGCCTTCTTCTCGCTGGAAATGTCTTCGGAGCAGCTGGCGACCCGTATCTTGGCCGAGCAAGCCGAGATCGCCAGCCATAAAATCCGCCAGGGCGAAATGTCCAACGAGGAGTTTGAACGCCTGGTGGTGGCGGCCCAGAACCTGCACCGGCTGCCGCTATACATTGACGATACTCCCGCCCTGTCCATCTCGGCGGTACGCACCCGCGCCCGGCGGCTGCAACGCCAGCACGGCCTGAACCTCATCATTATCGATTACCTGCAATTGCTGCGCGGCTCTTCGGCCAACTCTGAAAACCGAGTGCAAGAAGTGTCCGAGATCACCCGAGGACTGAAAGCCCTGGCCAAGGAGCTTTCGGTTCCGGTCATCGCTCTGTCTCAGCTGTCGCGCGCCGTCGAACAGCGCGAGGACAAGCGGCCTCAGCTGTCCGATCTTCGTGAATCCGGGTCCATTGAACAAGACGCCGACGTGGTGATGTTCGTGTTCCGTGAACAATACTATCTGGAGCGCGCCGAACCGGGACAGCGCCCGGAAGAATCTCAGGACAAATTCAACGAACGCCACTCCAAATGGCAAGAGCGTTGCGAGGAAGTGTGGAATACCGCCGAGGTCATCATCGCCAAACAGCGTCACGGCCCGGTGGGTACCGTTCGACTGTCATTCCAAGGCGAGTACACCAAATTCGGCAATCTGGCCGCCACTGGACATTACGAAGAACCCGGATACTAAGCTCCAAAAGTTAAGAGTCTGGAGATCCTAATTTAGAAAATCGTCACCCCCGCGTAGGCGGGGGTCCATGGCGGGAGCAGAGACGTGGTTTCCCGCTTTCGCGGGAATGACGATTGAATATGTAGCGAGCTTCCAATGACCAAACAACCGGCTGTCTACATCCTTGCCAGCGGGCATAATGGAACGCTCTATACGGGTGTCACCAATGACTTGGTCCGACGGATTTGGGAACACAAGGCCGATGCCGCCGAAGGATTCACGAAACGCTACGGCATTCACAGCTTGGTCTGGTTTGAACAGCACCCCACCATGCCCCTGGCCATCGAACGGGAAAAACAGTTAAAGAAATGGCGACGGGCCTGGAAAATCGCTCTGATCGAGCAGACAAACCCTGGCTGGGACGATCTCTATTCAGCTATCTTGCGGTAACCACGGATTCCCGCTTTCGCGGGAATGACGATATATAATTTGGACCCACCCATGACCGATCTCGCCCGCGTTACCTCCTTGCTCACCATCGACGTGGATGCCATCGTCGCCAACTGGCGGCGCTTGGCCGGACTGATCGCTCCGGCCGAGGCCGCCGCCGTGGTCAAGGCCGACTGTTACGGACTGGGCATGGCCCAGATCGCTCCGGCCCTGGCTGCCGCTGGCTGCAACAGCTTTTTCGTCGCCACCATTGATGAAGGCATTCAACTCCGCCAACTGGTGCCGCAAGCGGTGATCTATGTGCTCAGTGGCCCGCTGGCCGGAAGTGAAGCGGATTTCGCCGTTCATCGCATGGTTCCGGTCTTGAACAGCCTGGCCCAGATCACCGGCTGGGCACATTTCGCCAAATTCGGCAGCGCCGCCCCGGCCTCGGCCTTCCATCTCGATACCGGCATGAACCGTCTGGGGCTGGAAGAGCGGGAACTGGAACGGCTAGTCGCCAAGCCGGACATCCTGACCGCAGTGCGGCCGATTCTCATCATGTCCCATCTGGCATGCGCCGATGATGAAGACTCCACCATGAACGGCGAGCAATTAGCCCGCTTCCGCCGACTGACCGCCATGTTTCCCGCCATGCCCCTCAGCCTGTCGGCCTCGGGCGGCATGTTCCTTGGCCGCGCCTATCGTTTCGACATGGCTCGCCCCGGTGCGGCCCTCTATGGCCTGAACCCCATTCCGGGCCAGCCTAATCCCATGAGCCAAGTGGTTCGTCTCCACGGAAAAATCCTGCAAATCCGTGACGTTGACAGCCCTCAGACCGTTGGCTATGGTGCCAGCCATCGCGTGTCCCGGCGGGGGAAAATCGCGACCGTCGCCATCGGTTACGCCGATGGTTGGTTCAGGTCGCTGGGCAATCGCGGTTGTGGCTTCATCGAGGGGATCAAGGTGCCGCTTGTCGGTCGTGTTTCCATGGACCTGACCACCTTCGACGTCACCGACGTTCCAGAAAATCTGGCACATCCCGGTGCGCTGATCGAACTGATCGGTCCTCATCATACCGTAGACGATGTGGCCGCCGAGGCGGGAACCATCGGCTATGAGGTGCTGACCGCACTGGGCCGTCGCCATCACCGCCGCTGGTTGTCCAGCGCTAAGGGAGGGAAGCCGGCGTGAACGATTTTCTCGCCACTGTCGGCAGAGTCTTTCTGAATTTCCTTGCTCGCGCCGGTCGCTTGTCGGCCTTTACTGCCATTGCGGTGTCCCATGTGGTGCGGCCCCCCTTCTATCCCCGCCTCATCCTTCGCCAGATGATCGAGATCGGCTATTACTCGCTGCCGGTAGTGGGATTGACGGCGGTGTTCACCGGCATGGTGCTGGCCCTGCAATCGTATTCCGGCTTCTCGCGCTTTGCCGCCGAAGGAGCCGTCGCCACCGTGGTGGTTCTGTCGGTGACCCGTGAATTGGCTCCCGTTCTGGCGGGTTTAATGGTGGCGGGCCGCATCGGCGCCTCCATGGCGGCCGAGATCGGCACCATGCGCGTCACCGAGCAGATCGACGCCCTGACCACCTTGTCCACCAATCCCTTCAAATATTTGGTATCGCCGCGCATCTTGGCCGGGACTGTGATGCTGCCCTTTCTGGTGCTGATCGCCGACATCATCGGCGTGTTCGGCGGCTATATCGTCGGGGTCTATAAGCTTGGCTTCAACTCGGCCACCTATATCGCGCGCACCTGGGAATTCCTGATGCCGCTGGACGTGATCTCGGGGCTGGTCAAGGCGGCGGTGTTCGGCTTCCTCATTACCCTGATGGGCTGCTACAACGGCTATTATTCACGAGGCGGAGCCCAGGGCGTCGGCGCGGCCACCACCAATGCGGTGGTGTCGGCGGCCATCATGATCTTGGTGTTCAACTACATCATCACCGCCATGTTCTTTGGGAATTGAGGACAAAACCATGAGCCTCTCTCCCCCCAAAATCCAGTTGACCGGCGTTTGCAAAAGCTTTGGCCCCAAAGTGGTGCTGGACGGCATCGACCTGTCGGTGGCACGGGGTGAATCCGTAGTGGTCATCGGCGGGTCCGGCACCGGCAAATCCGTGATGCTGAAATGCATCTTGAGTCTGCTGCGCCCGGAAAAGGGCTCCATCTTGGTGGATGGCGAGAACGTAATCGGCATGGGAGCACGGGACCGCGAGCGGATCATGCGTAAATTCGGCATGCTGTTCCAAGGCGGCGCACTGTTCGACTCCTTGAAGGTCTGGGAGAATGTGGCCTTCGGCCTGATCCAGGGCCAAAGAATGGAGCGGATCAAGGCCCGCGACATCGCCATGGAGAAGCTGGCCCAGGTCGGACTTGCCGCCTCGTCAGGCGACCTGTTCCCGGCGGAACTGTCCGGCGGCATGCAAAAGCGCGTCAGCCTCGCCCGCGCCATCGCCACCAGCCCGGAAATCATCTTCTTCGACGAACCCACCACCGGCCTGGACCCCATCATGGCCGACGTCATCAACGACCTGATCGTCAAGTGCTGCAAGGAAGTGGGAGCCACCGCGCTCTCCATCACCCATGACATGGCCAGCGCGCGGAAAATCGCCGACCGCATCGCCATGCTCTACAAGGGCAAGCTGATCTGGGTCGGAGCCGCCAAGGATGTGGACCATTCCGGCAACGAATACGTGGATCAGTTCATCCACGGCCGCGCCCAAGGCCCCATCACCATGGAATTGCGGGCTTAGAGGGCAGAGTAACCCATACGTTACCATGATTGACATCGCCGAGTATCTTCGCGAGGATGGTACAAGCCCGTTCGGTCTTTGGTTCAACCGCCAGGATTCCAGGACCGCCGCCAAGGTCGCGGTTGCCCGGATCAAACTGGCGGCGGGGCATTTGGGTAATGTAAAACCGGTGGGTGAAGG
>JAYTWE010000412.1:0-1703 GCA_043744055.1 Magnetospirillum sp. | reverse complement strand
TGGATATCCGCGCCCCGGCGGCGGGAACCTTGCCCGCCAACCTATCCTTCATCCCGCCCTCGCTGAAGCGGCGCTTCTTGTGCGGTCTGGCCCAAGCCGCCGCTATACCCTTTGTCCTGGCGCTGGCCACCGCGCCGTGGCTAGGCGTGTTTATCAGCTATATGCTGCTGTCAGGCGACGAAGCGGGCTTCCTAGGAGAGATCGGCACCTTGATGCTGACCTACGCCGTCATCAATGTTGGAACCGTCGCCACCTCCATCGCCTTGAAATGGGTCATTCTGGGCCGCACCCGCCCCGGTCGCTACAAGCTATGGGGCGTTTATTATTTCCGCTGGTGGCTGGCCCAACGCGTGGTCAGCGTCGCCCATATCAAGTGGTTCCAGGGCACCCCCATCATGGGGATTTACCTTCGTCTGCTGGGAGCCAAGGTGGGCAGCGACTGCATCATCTCGGAGTTGGAGGCCGGAGCCTTTGATCTGGTGGAGATCGGCGACGGCGTCGCCATCGGCGGCAAGGTCCGCCTTGCTAATGCCGAAGCCATCGGTGACGAATTGGTGATCGGCGAAATCAAAATCGGCGATGACGCCTATATCGGCACCTCTTGCATCATCAGCCATGACGTGGTCATCGAGACCGGCGGCGAGATGGGCGACTTGACCGCATTGGCCCCCGGATCGCGAATCGCACACTACGAGCATTGGGACGGATCGCCCGCGCGCAAGATCGGCATGGTCGATCAAGACAGTCTGCCGGAAGCGGCCAAGGCCAGCCCGGCGCGCAAACTGGCGCTGACCTTCTTTTATGCCGCCATGCTGGTCATCATGCCGCCCATCAGTCTGCTTCCCATCTTCCCCGCCTTCTTTATCTTCGAGAAGATGAGCGATGTGCTGGCCCTGTCGGAAACCCAGGATTACATGCTGGCACTGCCGCTGATGGCCTGGCCCACCGCCATGGCCCTGATCGCCATCACCGTATTGCTGATCGCGGCCATCCGCTGGTCGGTACTGCCGGTGGTGACCGCCGGTCACTATTCGGTCTATAGCGGTTTTTATGTCCGCAAATGGATCGTGGCCTTGGCCACCGAACTGACGCTGGAAACCTTGTCCTCCCTCTATGCTACCGTTTATATGCGGCTGTGGTATCGCCTGATGGGGGCCAAGATCGGCAAGGATGCTGAAATCTCCTGCAATCTGGCTGGTCGCTATGACCTGACCGATATCGGCGAAAAGTGCTTCATCGCCGATGAGGTGGTTTTGGGTGACGAGACCATCCGCCGTGGCTGGATGATCTTGGAGCCGGTCAAGACCGATGCCCTCGTCTTCGTTGGTAACGATGCCGTGGTTCCGCCCGGCTGCCATATTCCCACCGGAACCCTGATCGGTATCAAATCGCGCCCTCCCGCCAATTCCGAAATGAGCCCTGGCGATACCTGGTTCGGCAGCCCCCCCATTAAACTACCGGTCCGGCAGCGTTTCGACCAAGTCGGAGCCAACTGGACCTATGAGCCGCCACGTTGGCGCCGAAACCTGCGGGCCGTCTTTGAAGCCTTTGCCGTGTCCTTGCCGTCCATGCTGTTCATCACCTTCGGCATTCGCACCGTCGAGGTGCTGGAACCCCTCATTACCCGGCGCGACTATGGCTTGGTGGTGGTGCTGTTCATCGCAGCTTCGGTCGCTATTTCCTTTGCCCTGGCCGGTTGCTCC
>JAYTWE010000411.1:0-8947 GCA_043744055.1 Magnetospirillum sp. | reverse complement strand
GGTGGTGCGATAGGTTTCGCTGTTCCACCGGGCTTTGGGTGTCTATAATCCCCCCGCAATGTCGGGAATTACGAAATATATACTGCGCCAGATGGTCGTGGGGATGCTGTTCGTCTCCATCGCGCTGACCTGTGTCTTGTGGCTGACGCAGTCGTTGCGCTTTGTCGAGATGATCGTCAACAAGGGCCTCAGCATCGGCTCGTTCCTCAAGCTGACCCTGCTGTTGATGCCCGGCTTCCTGGTGGTCATTATCCCGATTTCCCTTTTCGCCGTGGTGCTTTTCACCTACAACAAACTCATAGCGGACCGGGAACTTGTGGTGTTGCGCGCCGCTGGCCTTAGCCATATGGCACTGGCGCAGCCCGCCATGGTTTTGGGATTGTTTGTTACCGCCCTTGGTTATCTGCTGACATGTTGGGTTATTCCGGTGACGGTTCGTGGCTTCCATGAAATGCACTGGACTATCCGTAACGATATATCCAACGTGTTGTTGCAGGAGGGGACGTTCAATAAGTTTGGCGACGGGTTGACCATTTATGTGCGCGCCCGCTCACCGGCCGGAGAATTGTTGGGGCTGCTGGTTCACGATAAACGTTCTCCCCTTCGCGCGGTGACCCTGATGGCGGAGAGGGGGGCGCTGGTCTATACCGAGACGGGGCCACGAGTATTGATGATGAACGGCAATCGGCAGGAAGTGACTCCCGGAACCGGCAAGCTGTCGTTGTTGTATTTCGACAGCTATACCGTGGATTTCGCCACCGCCACCGGGGATAAGCGCGAGCGTTTTCGCGATGCCCGCGAGCGCAGTCTGTCTGAGTTGTTCAGTGTTTCCGATGGCGATGTCGGGGGAGGGGACTATCGACGCTTCAAGGTTGAGCTGCATTCCCGCCTCAGCACGCCGCTCTATAATCTTGGTTTTGCCCTTTTGGCGGCTTGTGTTTTGCTGACGTCCAGTTTCGACCGGCGGGGGCAATTGGCGCAGGTTCTGACGGCTACCGGGCTGATGGTGGCGGTACAGGCTTGTGCCCTTGGAATTTCGAATATGGCGACGGGCAATTTGAATTTTATACCCGCCATTTATCTTAACGCGGTCATTCCTATCGGCTTAGGCCTGTGGGTGTTGGCTCGCCCACCATGGCCGCGCCGTCGCGCATCGGCCATGGTGGGCGGTTCCGCTTGAATTGGGCGAGGCCCCCGTGTCGCGATCCCGCCCTCTTTTCTTGCTGACTTTGCTGGCCTCATCGACGGCGCTGACAGGGCTTGCTTATGCTGATGCCCCCAGTGGGGCCGAGTTTCCCGAAGTTGGGGGGTGGGGGCAGGCCTGGGGTGAGGACGAGAGGCCGGTTCCGGCTCCGGCGCGTCTGCCGCCACGTCCGGTCCCGTCCGCACAGGGATATGCGCCACCTCCTCCGGCTGCGGATCTGCCCCGCCGCTCCACCACCGTCACGGCGAACCCGGCACCGGTTGCGACGCATTCCATGGACGAGGCCAGGGCTTCCCTTGACGAGGCCGGATCGGCGTCTTATCCCGAGGTTGGGGGCTGGGGGCAGGCTTGGGGAGAAGACGACCCTGTCTCGGCGCCTCGTCCACGCAGTGTTGCCCAACCTTTGCCCCATCAGGAGTCTCCCTTGTCTCGGGGAGCAGAGTCTCCGCCACCGCGGTTGCGGGCTGTGGTCTCTCCCGAAGTCGTTCAAGCGGGGCAGACCGATGCCGCGCCGCCGCGCCGCCGTGGCGTCACCGTCTCCATGGAACCCGCCGATATCAACGGGGATGCCGTTGGAATGCGCCGTCCTCCGCGTATTATTCCCAAGGTGATAGAGCGGTTCAACCGGCGTGAGGAGGGGGAAGACCCGCCGGTTCATATGGAAGCCGATCAAGTCATCTATGATCGCGAATTCAGCGTTGTAACCGCCAAGGGGCGGGTGGAGATGATTCAGAGTGGCCGGACAATCACGGCCGACACCGTCTCTTACAATCTGAAGCAAGATGTGATGGCCGCTTCCGGCAATGTGGTCTTGACCGAACCCACCGGCGAGGTGACCTTTGCCGATTATTTCGAGTTGACCGGAGATTTTAAGTCCGGTGTCGCGGCCAATATCCGTTTGATCCTGGCGGATAATTCCCGTCTGGCGGCCCAAAGCGCCCAACGTGTCGGCGGCGATCGGACGGATTTCGATCGTGCCGTATATACGGCTTGTGAGCCTTGTCGCGACGATCCGACCCGGACCCCCATCTGGCAGGCCAAGGCCCAGCGCGTGACCCACAATCAGGCCGAGGCGCAGATTGAATATCGTGACGCCTGGATCGAACTGGCTGGGGTTCCTGTCCTTTATACGCCTTATCTGTCTCATCCTGACCCAACGGTAAAACGCAAAAGCGGGTTTTTGGCGCCATCGGTGGGGTTTAACAGCACCCTGGGACCATCCTTTACCACGCCTTATTTCTTTGTGATGTCGGACCAGGAGGACATCACCCTGGTTCCGCGCTTCATGCTGCCGAAGACCGATGCGGTGGCTGTGGCCAATACCGACGCTGGCGACCTGGGGACATCCGCCATGCAGCACCTTCATTTGCTGGGGGAGCACCGGTGGCGGGGAATTTACGGCGAAGCAAAGACTCAGGCCAGCATTACCGCCGATAAGTCCTCCGGGGATATTCGCGGTCATGTGGAATCCAAGGGGTTGGTCGAACTGGACCACACCTGGCGGGCGGGTTGGCAGGCGCAATACCAATCGGACAATGTCTATCGCGACCTTTATCGGATTCGATCGGACAATAACCGGCCTTGGCGAATGACCCGCCCTTATGTCGAGGGCTTTGGGCGGCGCAATTATGCCATGGCGGAAGCCATGTCGTTTCAAGGCAATCGGGTGATTTCCGATGGCTCCAAGATACCGGTTGTGCTGCCTCACTTGATTCATCAGGCGTTGAGCGATCCCGGTTGGGCTGGCAGTTATTGGAGCTTTGACAGTGACGTCTTGTCCTATACGAGGAGCCAGGGCACTGTCGGCCAGCGTATTTCACAGCGAACCGCTTTTAATCTGCCACTGGCCACGCCAGATGGCCAAGTCATGGCGTTGAGCGCCAGTATGCGAGGCGACGGTTATCGCGCCGAGAATTTGAGTGGTTACAAGGGGGACGTCACTTCGGGGCGGGCAATCCCGGAAGTCGCTCTGAACTGGCGTTATCCATTCTCCAGAACGGGGACTTCTGTCTCGCAAGTGATCGAGCCCATTGCCATGGTGGCCATGAGTCCGAATGCGGGAAGCAGTTCTAAGATCCCCAACGAGGATTCCCTGGCCTTCGAGTTAGACGAGACCAATGTCCTTCGCCCCAATCGTCTGGTCGGCCTTGACCGGGTCGAAGGTGGTTTGCGCGGCGGCTATGGCTTGCGGTGGGCGGCTTATCCCGCACGCGGAGGGAGGATATCCATCCAGGGGGCTCAAGGGTGGCGGCGTCAACAAGACAGTACGTTTGGGCCGAACAGTGGGTTCACGGATACTCTTTCAGACTATCTGGGGCGGGTGGATGTTGTCCCGTTAGGTTTTCTCTCCTTTACGAACCGGGTTCGTGCAGACAAAGCCAGTTTGGCGCTGCGGCGAAACGAGTCGAGTGTGACGGTTGGCCCTGCGGCGCTTAACGTCGGGGTAGCCTATGGTTACTTGTCCGCCACCTCTAATTCCAGTGCTCAGATCTATCCGCGCCGTCAATATCTAAGTTATTCGGTAAATTCAGCCGTCTCTCAGCACTGGCTGATAGCGGCGTCGATGAGCCAGGATTTGGCGGATAATGGCGGGACTTTGAACTGGAATGCCAAGACATCGTATAATGACGAGTGCTTCTCTATTATCGCGTCGATGAATAGGTATTACTCAGATGCTCCTGGCCTTCTTTCCGGGTATAATGCCATGCTTACTGTCGTCCTAAAGACTCTCGGCGAGGCGCCAGTTGGTCTCTTTTGATCGTTTTTCCCTGTAGTGAACTGCGCATGGGCGCCGTTCTGATGGTTTAGAGGATTGCCAGGATGTTGGCTCGTTACGCCGTCGTCATCATTTCCTGCGTCATGGTCTGGGCTGGCGTGGGGTCTGCCCGTGCCCAGGACGTGGATCGCATCGCTGCCGTCGTCAATGATGAGATGGTCTCGATCCATGATCTGGAGGCGCGCCTCAAGCTTGCCATCACCATGTCCAATCTTCCTGATACGCTTGAGAATCGTCGTCGCGCGGTGCCGCAGGTCTTGCGTAAGATGGTCGACGAGAAAATCCAGACGCAAGAAGCCTCTCGACTTAAGATTGTCGTGAGCGGCGAGGAAGTCAGCCGCAGCATCGCCAGTATCGAGCGGTCCAATCGCATGCCGCCCGGCGGTCTCTTGGCCGGACTGAGTAAGGCTGGTGTGGATACTGACGTCGTGCGTGAGCAGATTAAGGCTGATTTGTCCTGGTTGAAGCTGACGTCACGCGTTTTGCAGAGTGCGACCAAGGTCGGCGAGGATGAAATCACGGATCGCCTTGATCTTTTGAAGCAACAGATTGGTCGCCCGGAATACATGCTGGCCGAGATATTCTTGAACATCGATTCTCCTCGTCAGGAGGAAGAGGCGAGGCGGCTGGGCGAGCGACTGATGGAGCAGCTGAAAGCCGGTGCGCCCTTCCAGGCCCTGGCCCGTCAGTTCTCACAAAGCGCCAGCGCCGGTCAGGGAGGGCTTCTCGGTTGGGTCGTCGATAGTAATCTGGATGAGGAAATTCGTTCGGCCATCAGCACCATGGATAAGGGCGATGTCAGCCCCCTTATCCGGGTCGCTACCGGCTTCAATATGGTTGCGGTCATTGATAAGCGCATTGCCGGCTCCCAAGGCAGCAATGACGAAACCCTGACCATCTCTCAGGCGTCGTTTCCCAATCCAGTCGGAGCCTCGGTCTCTCGCGATCAGTTGCGGTCCAAGGCGGCGGAGCTGACGGCATCGCTGAAGAGCTGTAGTGAGTTTGACGAGTTCGCTAAGAAACTAGGAGCAGGCCGCGGCAGTCGACTCGAAAATGGCCGGAAGTCCGAGCTTGCCCCCGCTGTGGCAAGCGCTATCGAGGGGCTGTCGTTGAATAAAGCCAGTGCTCCCCAAGACATCGGCGAGGGATTCTTGGTCTATATGGTTTGCTCTCGCAGTTCCTTGGGTAGTGCGGGGGGGGTGCCGTCTCGCGATACAATCCGCCGCCAGATCGAGGAAGAAAAACTCGACTTGCAGGGGAAGCGGTATCTCCGCGACTTGCGGCGCGCTGCTTTCGTTGATTTCAGGCTGTAGGGTGACTGGCTCTGGCCACTTGCCGCTCGCCCTGACCATGGGGGAGCCCGCTGGAATCGGCGGCGAAATAACTCTGTCGGCTTGGCGATTGCGAGAACCTGGTTCCGCGCCATTCCTGGTGATTGACGATCCTGATCGTCTGCGTCGATTGGCCGGGGAATTGGGGCAAGATGTCTTGGTGCGCGAGATCGCTTCTGCCTCCGAGGCCGTGTCGCTCTTTGCCACCGCCTTACCCGTTCTGCGTCAAAATCTGCCCCATCCCGTGCGCCCCGGTCAGCCGCATTCAGGCAATGTTGCGGCGATCACGGCTTCCATTACGCGGGCTGTGGCTCTGGTGCGGGCGGGGGAGGCGGCTGCTTTGGTCACCAACCCCATTCATAAGCAGGCCATGCATGACGGTGGTTTCGCCTTTCCCGGCCATACGGAATTTCTGGCCAGTCTGGTGGGAGAGGCGGGGTGGCGGGAAGTGATGATGTTGGCTTGTCCCGGTTTGCGAGTTGTGCCGGTGACCATTCATGTCAGCCTTGCCGATGCGGTGCGTCAATTGCGTCGCGAGGATATCGTGGCGGTGGGGCGGGTTACGGCCCAGGCTTTGGCGCGAGACTTCGCCATCAAAACGCCCCGGCTGGCTGTCGCCGCGTTGAACCCTCATGCCGGTGAAGGCGGGGCCATGGGGCGCGAGGATATGGATATCGTCACCCCGGCGGTCGATGATCTGCGCCGCGAGGGGATTGATGCATTCGGGCCGCTCCCCTCCGATACTCTGTTCCACGCCAAGGCTCGCCAGGGTTATGACGCAGTCTTGTGCATGTATCACGATCAGGCTTTGATTCCATTGAAGACCATCGACTTTGATCGGGGCGTTAATATTACCTTGGGTCTGCCTTTCGTGCGGACTTCGCCGGATCATGGCACCGCATTCGATCTGGCGGGGTCGGGCAAGGCCAATCCTGAAAGCTTGATGGAAGCCATGCGCATTGCCGCCGAGATTGCCGCCAACCGCCGAGCCGCATCATGAGCGTCGGTCTGCCGCCGCTTCGTGACGTGATCGCCGCCCATGGATTGGATGCACGCAAGTCGCTGGGGCAGCATTTCCTGTTCGATCTGAATCTAACCGGCCGGATTGCCCGCGCCGCCGGTGATATTTCAGTCGGAACCGTCATCGAGATCGGCCCCGGCCCTGGCGGCTTGACCCGTGCCTTGCTGGATGCGGGGGCGCGCCGCGTCATCGCGATTGAACGTGACGATCGGGTCATGGTCATTCAGCAAGAGATTGCCGATGCCTATCCCGGTCGGCTGGAAATCATGGCTGCTGATGCCATGGCCATTGATGTGGCCAGTTTGGGAGACGCTCCTCGTAAGATCGTCGCCAATCTGCCCTATAACATCTCCACCGCTTTGCTGCTGGCTTGGCTGCGCCGAGCGGACTCGTTTGATCGTTTTATTTTGATGTTTCAGAAGGAAGTGGTGGACCGATTGGCGGCCGAGCCGCGATCCGCCCATTACGGGCGTTTGTCCATTATTACCCAATGGCTGTGTCAGGTCCGCCCGTTGTTCAATGTGGATCGCCGGGCTTTTACTCCGCCACCCGCCGTCACATCCACGGTGGTCGAGATCATTCCGCGCGCTCAACCGCTGGCACCGGCCCGCTTTGAGACTTTGGAGCGAGTCACGGCTGCCGCTTTCGGTCAGCGCCGCAAAATGCTGCGATCCAGTTTGAAGCAATTGGGAAATGCCGAGGCCTTGTTGGATGCCACCGGAATTTCTCCGACGGCCCGTGCTGAAGAGATTCCGGTTGAGGGGTTCTGTGCTCTGGCACGGGCTGTGGATGATCTGGCGCGGTGACGCCAATCGGACGTATGGGCGGGGCTTGGCTTTCGGTTGTAAAAAATCACTGCACAATCAAAATGTTAAGCTTGTGCATCAGGGCAACGAGAGTGCATCTTTCTTTAGAGTCGGTGTACTAGGCAGGCGGAATGCGGAACGGGTCGGATAGCAACTCCTTTGACCTCCGGGCGGGAGAGATTGTCCCGGAGCCGGAGGCATTTGCCGATCTGCTGGCAAAGGCGCTGGCCGAGTTGCCGGAACAAGACGCAGCGGCTCCCCCTCCTCGACCCGACCCTGCGCCTCGGCCCGACTCTGGACCCCGGCCCGACTCTGGACCCCGGCCCGACTCTGGACTCCGGCGCAGTATGATGCACCGGATTCTCGCGCGCCGATCCAACCGCAATGCACCACCCGACTTGGGACTGGCACTGCCGGACCCGGTGTCCGAAGCTCCTCATGACGAGAGAGATGAGGACGAAGACGTTCTGTTGCTGGATCAGGTCGCGGAACCGTTCGTACCGGATGATGATCCTGTCGTACTCCTCCATATTACGGCTGCCGAGCCTCTCTCTCCTGAGGCCCTGGATATTGCCGCCATTCCGGCATCGCTGGCCGGGCAGACCAGCCCTTTCTCGGGTGAACAAAAGCCCAGTCTCTTTGATCGATTGTTCAGCGGTCGGGCCGAAAGCACTTCTACTCCGGCTATTGAGGTGAAGTCCGAGGCAGAGGATCTTGCGGAAGACGATGATGACTTCTTGCTTCTGCAAGAGGCCATTTGCTCGCCCGAGCCCGAGCCCGAGCCCGAGCCCGAACCAGATGAAGACGTGTTCTTGCTTGAGCAGGTGGTGGAGCTGCTTGTCGAGTCCGATGATGGGGAGTGTCAAGCGCCCCCAGCGATTCCCATGCTTTTGGACGCCGCCGTCATGGCTGAAGACGACAGCGATATGCTGGTCTTGGATGATCGTTATCTGACTGTGGTTGAGGCTCCGGTGGAAATCCCCCTGCCTGATCCTGTGGCGGCTCAGGGCGAGTCCCTTTTGCTTCAAGTTTTGAATGCTCTGTCGAGGCCTCCTCCGCCTCGGCCGGAGGGGGGACTGAGCAATCAGGAACTTCTGGAAGGCGTTCTTGCCGCGCTGAGCGCCCAAGGACCTCCCGAGGTGGAAGATGATGTTTTGGAATTAAAAGAGACCGATATGGTGGTCTCCAGCGTTCCGACCGTCGGGCCTGAATCGGGACATTCAGAGCCATTCTCCTCGATCGAGCCCGACAAGATCTGGTTCTCCGGGGATGATGACGATGTTGATGCCGTGGAGGATGAGGACATTTTCGTTCTCGACGAAAGCTTCGTCGCGGTTGTCTCGGAGCCAACCTTCCCCGCTGATCTTCAGGCGGAGGATATGGCCGATATCATTGCCGCCGCCACTCCAGAAGGTGCGGGTAGTTTGGAGATGCCCAACAATCTGGAGGCCTTGGCGAAGCTGTTGCTGACCCCCACTGATGATTTCATGGCGCAAGATCTGCTCCATTGCTGCTGGCCGCGAGGCAGCAGTAACGTAGAGAGCCGGGCATTACTGGCGGTGGCCATGAATCTTTCCCGCAATTTCGGTCTTCCGGGAAAGCTTCCCATGGCCGCGGCCAAGGCGTGGCGCATGCTTGATCCAAAAGTGTTTCAAGATGCCATGGTGAATCGGATGGCGGCCATTGCCGATTTCATCTTCGCTTGGCAACGGTCTCAATACACGTTTCTGAGTCTGGATTACGGCGAGATCGAAATGATCGAGTACTTGTTCGAGGCCATCCATCCCGGCCACAATCTGCAATTGTTGG
>JAYTWE010000410.1:0-6508 GCA_043744055.1 Magnetospirillum sp. | reverse complement strand
GCCTCCCAGAAGATGAGGAGCTATATCGCCAAGGGCTTGCCGCCTGGAAGGAAAAAAGACTTCCCGATGCTCGGATCGCCTTCACCGAACTGATTGATGCAATCCCCGACGACGCCCTCGCCTGGATTGCGCTTGGTCGTGTCGCCTCCGAAATGGGAGATGTGGCCGGAGCGCAAACCGCCATTGCCATGGCCTATCGGCTTACCCCCGACAACGCGGAAATCCTCGCGATGCTGGCGGAAGACCACCTTCGGACGGGCCGCCTGCTCGACGCCCTGGTCGCCGTATGCCAAAGCCTGACAATCATCGCAAGCGATGGCGACACCCTGGCATTGGGCGGCAAGATTATCACCCGCCTCGCCGCCTCCACACCAGATGCCCATGATCTGTCACGGCTGAGTGAGGTGGATCGGGCCGTCCTGACCAAGACGGTCCACCTGATTGCCGACATGCTGGCGACAGAGTGCCAATGGAATGCGGCGGAATTCGGCTATTCACTGGCGGTTAAAACCACCCCAAACTCAGCGACGCGCCTGAACGATCTTGGCGCCGCGCTGCTGATGGCGGCGCAATGGGAGGATGTCCTAAGCTGTATCGGCCGTCTGGGCGAGGCCCTTGACTACTTCCTCAAAGGAATAGCCTTAGCGCCGGATAATTCACGCCTGTACAGCAATCTCGGCATGCTGTGCAATTTCATTGCCGACCGCAAGGCTCCCAAAGCCGCAGAGGCGGCCACCCACTGCCTGATCCAGGCTTTCAAACTGGCGCCCGAGGATATGGCTACGCGCCAATCCTTGGCTGATTTGTTCTATAGCCGCCGCGACCTCGATACGGCAGCCGAGATTCTGGCCGGGGGATTTCCCGGCAGCCTCGACGCGCTGACATCGCAAGACGCACTGCAAGGTTTCGTTGAATCATTCACCGCCACCACCGATGAAGTCTCTGGAAACATGGAAGCCGCGGCCAATGGCGACCCGGTTGCCCTTGACCGGTTGGGGACCGCCCTGGCATCGCTGAATTTCACCAGCCTTGCCGCCTCGTACTTCAATACCGCCCTGCAGAAGACCCCCGATAACGAAGTCCTGCGCGATAAATTGGGAGCCGCGCTGATGAGCGGGCGATTGCTGCACGAGGCAGTCGCACTCTTCGCCAAAGATGACACTCTCCCCTCCCCTCCTCTGGTAAGGTCATATGGTTCGGTAGGGAATGGACAAAGTCCGGGGCAAGTTGCGCAGATTTAAAGAACAGCGGACTAAAGACTATCGTCACGGCAAGGATTGTCAGGAATGCGCTTCAGCTTCTTTCTAAAGAACCATCATGTCAGTGGCGTCGCCAGCCTGGAAGATATCATTCGACCAATTGCGGCGGGATTGCTGGAAGGTGGGCATTCTGTCCAATTCGAATATAATCAGCTATACCCGCGCCCATGGGTTAATATTATCTTTGAGTACTTCCCAAGCCCTGATCTGGTTGAAAGCATCAGAATAGAAAAAGAGCGGCTTGGCGATCAACTGATCCTCGGCATGATCGGCACCGAGGATCTTGCCGACACCATCTCCATGGGGGCGAAGGGTGAGCAGAAGCGTCTTTACGCCCTGAAAGATGCTTTTTCACTGTTCGACTTCATCTGGACCATCGTTCCGCCGGATGAATACAATGTGCTCCTCGATGGACGGCGAACCGCCCATTTTCTTCCCCTCGGTCATTGCCCGTCCCTGGTGGGAGGACCGTCGCCGGATCAGACCATTGACGTCGTTCTCTACGGCAAGCTTAACCGCTGGCGAGCCCCGGTCGTCCATCGCATCGTCAAGGCGGGAGGCAATGTCCAGGCCACGTTCGGAGATATGCCCGAATATCTCCGCTTCAACATGATCCAGCGGGCCAAGCTGGTCTTGGATATGCGACGGGGCGACGTGGTGCGCTATCTATCGCCGTCACGCATCTGCGCCAGCCTTCACAATGGGTCCATGGTGGTATCGGAAA
The DNA here is from genome assembly GCA_043744055.1 of Magnetospirillum sp. Lineage (GTDB taxonomy): Bacteria > Pseudomonadota > Alphaproteobacteria > Rhodospirillales > Magnetospirillaceae > Phaeospirillum. The sequence goes on along the minus strand of JAYTWE010000410.1, from coordinate 4,525 downwards.
ACTTTGATACCACAAGCCTATCCACCTATTACCGCTACACGGCCCCCGCGGCCTATGACGAGTTGGCGGATATCTGCCTGAACCTTATCTCGGACGACGAAGGGCGGCTGGCGAAAGCCGCCGAACTGCGGACTCGCTTCGCCGAGGAAACCTCCATGCGCCGCACCATGGAAGCACTGATCGCAATGCTGGAGTTCTGATGATGGCCTTAACCTCGGGATTTGGACTTCCAAAGATGGTTGAGATCGATCCCACATCCGGGTGCAACCTGCGCTGCAAGATGTGCCACATGGCGGATATGGCGGAATCCCATAAGGTCAACTTTCTACCTTATGAATCGCTGAAAAGCCTGTCTTGCCTTAGCGCAGAAACATTCATCAAGATCGGCGCAGTCTACGAGCCCATCATTCACCCAATGTTCAACCATATTTACTCATTACTATCAGATTACAGCAGAAATATACAATTACTATCGAACTTCACAACAACATCTGACAGAACAATTGATATAATCTCCGACAGTCCTCCCGCGACTGTTATTGTTTCATTTGACGGAATTCGAAAAGAAACTTACGAATCAATCAGAGTTCGCGGTAAGTGGCAACGCACTCTCGACCATGTCTTGGCACTAAAGAATAATATTCCGGCGAGGAGTACATTGTTTGCCTGTAACTCCGTGATGATGCGCTCCAATATGGGTGAGATTGGAGAGATCGTTGATTTCTGGGATAAGAATGATTTTGATGAAATTCGCCTTATCCCGATGGTCATGCGCCTCAAAAATATCGACCTTCTTGCCGAAAGCCTCTTCCCGGTTCGTCGGGAATTTGCGCGGCTGATGGATGAGGCTGCGCTCGACATCATAAATGGTAAGCGGAGAATTGTTGCGAGATCAATTTTCTTCGCTTCTTCTGAGTTATCAAAAAAATACATTAACAATATTAAGGATGATGTTGTCGTCTCTGAAAACAAAGAATCTAGCATTATCGAAATGCAACATGCTAACCTTCAAATTGGAGAGTGGGATGGAATGGACTTTCCTTGCAAGTCACCATTCACATTCGCGCGCATTACGGCTGATGCCGATGTGTTCTTGTGCTTCAACAGAAAAATCGGAAATTTGATCGAAGAAGATTTTAGCGATATTTGGTTCGGTAAAAAAGCAAATGAATGGCGGCAAAAAATCGCAAAAAGTTCTGAAATTTGTAATGTCTGCACTTACTATAGATTTTGCATGAAGCCGACAGTCTTGGACTTAGAAAATCCTGAGGATTATCTAGACGTAAATGTTAAGCACTACGCTGAGGCTCTGCTGCAGATGGAAGAGGATTGCACCAAACCAGCCTAACAGGCGGCTGGAAAGTCCGTCTGGCTCGCAGATGAAACCTGAAACATTCGGCTGAAGTCGATTCAATCAAATCGGGTCATGTTTGTCAAAAATGAGAGAACGAACGGCTGTGAGACCCCATTGCTCCGCACTAAAGACATCCGCAATAATTTCTTCTCTTCCCGGTCGCCTTCAATCGAGGGGTGCCACCCCATGGTGATTTGGATCACGGGGCTGTCTGCCTCGGGCAAGACGACCTTGTGCCAAACCATCTATGCCCGGTTGAAGCCTCGCCTCCCCGAACTGGTCATGGTGGATGGAGATCAGGTCCGGGCGCTGTTCGGCGGTGACCTTGGACATACGGAGCAAGATCGGGTTGTTCAGATCAAGCGCGTTCAATCGCTTACCGTTATGCTGGAATCCCAAGGCTTAGTGGTTCTGGTCGCCGCGCTATACGCCCATCCCGATTTACTGGCCTGGAACCGCGCGACGTTCAGCAACTATGTGGAAGTCTATCTGGAAGCCTCCATCGATCTTGTCCGCCAAAGAGACCCTCGCGGCCTTTATGCCCGCTATGATGCAAACCAGACATTGGATGTGGTCGGCCTGGATATTCCATGGCGACCGCCCGTCGCGCCGGACCTGACCTTCGATGTGGCGACAGCCTCCGCCGAGGATCTGGCGAGCCGCCTTATTACCGCAATCCCCCGGCTGGCAAGGGCTGCCTAAGATGCATCTGGCACTTAATCGCGACCAATATCTAGAACTGGAAAAGCTGGGGCTTGGCGCCTTTCAGCCGTTAAACGGCTTCATGAACCAAGACCAGTTCAACAGCGTCGTCACCGAGATGCGGCTTCCCGACGGACAGCCGTTTCCATTGCCGGTCGTGCTGGGGCTGTCGACTGACATGGCCGCAGCCATTCGCGGCCTCCCCCGTGTCACTCTGACTTATGACGGCGAGGTTGTTGGTGAACTTAGCCCGGAAAGCGAATATCGGCCTGACCGCAACGCCGCCACGATTCCACTGTTTGGAACCAATGACCCCAATCATCCGGGTGTTGCCCAATTTCAGGCCGACGGCGAAGTCTTCATCGGCGGGCCAGTCCGCCTGATTAAACGTGCCCGGCTGGATATTTCTGACTACGAGCTGACTCCCGAGCAGTCCAGGCAGGAATTTGCCCGGCGAGGGTGGAAGACCGTTATCGGTTTCCAGACCCGCAATGTCCCCCATCGCGCCCATGAATATCTGCTGCGATTGGGGCTGGAGATCACCGACGGGCTCTTCGTCCAACCCCTGATCGGCCGCAAGAAAGCAGGGGACTACACCCCCGCCGCCATCATCGCCGCCTATCGCACCCTGATTGGTGAGTTCCTTCCGCCAAAGAGAGTTGTTCTTGGCGTTCTCTCCACCTCCATGCGCTATGCCGGCCCGCGCGAGGCGGTGTTCCACGCCATCATTCGCCGCAATTACGGGTGTACCCATTTTATCGTCGGCCGCGACCATGCCGGAGTCGGTAGCTATTACGAAAAATACGCCGCCCACCACATGGTCGCCCGGTTCGACGGGGAGCTTGGAATTACCGTATTACGCCTGGCAGGTCCGTTCCATTGCTCCCGCTGCGACGGTATCGTCACCGAGCGCAGCTGCGCCCATGTGGATAGCCACCCCGAAGCCATCAGCGATCTGTCCGGGACCCGATTCCGCGCCATGCTGCTGGGCGGCGAAACACCAGACTCCCATTTTATCCGCCCCGCCATCTTAAAGGCGCTGACCGGCATCCCCTTGTTTGAAAAGGCCGCCTCAGAATGAAGCGTACCCGTATCGTTGCCACGATTGGCCCCGCCACCTGCTCTGCCGAAGCCCTTATCCGCCTTAGCGAGGCGGGTATGAGCATCGCCCGGTTGAATGGGGCTCAGGCAACCCTGGACTGGCATCGCGACGCCATAACGCTGATCCATCGGGTCGCTCCACAGGTCGCAATCCTTCTGGACCTTCCCGGTCGAAAAGTTCGTACCGTCGATGTTGAGACCCCGATCACCTTCGCCGTGGGCGATGACGTCACGTTCACAACCGACCGCTCCAGCCCAGCCGCTGGCCGCATCCCCGTGGACCATCCCAAGCTTTACGAGCAGGTTCAGCCCGGCGGGCCGATCATGGCCAATGATGGGCTGTTCCGCTTTAAGGTTCTGGAGATCAACGGCCCCGATATCCGATGCCAGGCGGAAACGGCCGGCACGCTGGGTAATCGCAAGGGAATCAATATTCCCGGCGTCACTCTGGGGGCGGAACCGCTCCGAGATCACGACCTGAAGCTTGTGGATCTGGCGATCGAGACCGGGGTCGACTTCCTCGGCTTGTCCTTCGTGGAATCCGCAGGCGACGTCGCCAGGGTGAGGGCGCGAGTCGGCAGTATCTTTCCGCGCCTGATCGCCAAGGTCGAAACCCGAGCGGCATTGGCCGATCTGGAAGACATCACCAATGTCGCCGATGGCCTGATGATCGACCGCGGTGATCTTTCCATCGAAACCAACCTGGAAGAGATCGCCCTTCTTCAAAAGCGCATTATCTCCGTCGGCCGTCGCCTGGGCAAGCCGACCATCGTCGCCACGGAGATGCTGCATAGCATGGGGGAAAGTCCCCTTCCGGTTAAAGCCGAGATCACCGATGTCACCAATGCAGTGCTCGATGGTGCCGCCGCCGTCATGCTGTCCGGCGAAACCGCCATCGGTCGCTTTCCCGAAGATGCCGTCCGAATGATGCGTCGAGTCTGCGATGCCGCCGAACGGTTCAGGGAAGACTCGGCAAGCCCGCCCAAGGCCACGATCGAGCACGTCCCCCAAGCTATTGAACAGGCCATCGCCCTGATCTGCCGTTCACTCCCCATCACCAAGATCGTCGCGGTCACCCGCTCGGGTTACGCCGCCCGCCAACTCAGCACGCACGGCCTTTCACAGCCCATCATCGCCATCAGTGATGACCCCAGGGCAGCACGCTGCTTCACCTTGTATTCCGGCGTCGAAGGAATCCATGTGGATATCCCCTTCCAACGCACCGGCACCGACCATGTGGTCAAATGCCTGGAAACCCTGTGGCGTGACGGCAAGCTATCCAATGATGACCTGGTGCTTGTGACATCGGTAACCTATCCCCGTTCGGGGAACCGCATGAACCACATTCAAACCCACCTGATCGACGAT
>JAYTWE010000409.1:0-3869 GCA_043744055.1 Magnetospirillum sp. | reverse complement strand
CGGGCCGGGGCGGATTGGACATTGGCTCAGGTTCTGTTGGCGATGGGGCGGTTGGATGAAGGGCTGGCCCTCTTCGCCGCCCGGCCAACCCCGCCATCGCCACAGCCCGGCCTTCCCATGTGGCAGGGTGAGGATCTGGCAGCCCGTCTGGTGCTGGTTTATCAAGACTGTGATCTGGCCGATGCGGTTCTGATGGCGCGAGCCTTCGCCCTGCTCGCCATCCGAGGCGGCCTGATGGTGATCTATTGTCAGCCGGAACTGGTCCCTCTGCTGGCCGATCTGCCCGGGGTTGAACAGGTGATCTGCGGCGATGATCCGATTCCAGTCTGTGACCTTCATATCCCCTTCAGCCAGTTGCTCCGCCTGTTGGGTCCCGGCAGCGCCGTAATCCGCCAGCCCCACGGAGCCTATCTTCCCCTCCCCGGCCATATCCGGCCCCGCCGGTTCACCAAGGACAACCGTCTGCGGGTCGGTCTCTGTTGGGGCGGCCGTCCAGCCAGCCAAGCCTGCACCCTGGCCCATATGCTCAATCTTGCCGCCGATCCTGATATCGCCATGACGGCGCTGGGTGATGCCAAGCAGATCGGCCAGATCCAAGCCATCGGAGCCCATATCTTGGTGGAGGAGGTTATCCCTCCTCCCGAGGATTTAGCGGAAACCGCCGGACTCATCGCCGCCATGGACGTGGTGGTGGGGGGCGATACGCCGGAACTGCATCTGGCTGCCGCCATGGGCAAACCCGCCTGGCTGCTACGGCCCGACGCCTTCACCTGGCGCTGGCCTCGCGGTCGCGATGATAGCCCCTGGTATCCCAGCGCCCGCGTATTCCACCAATCCCCCGATGGGTCATGGGAGATGGCCATCACCCGTATCGCGGCGGCATTGAAGGTTCTCGCCACCGGGAAACGCGGCTGATACGGCCAAAGCCGCAAGAACCGGGCTTCCTGGGAGAGGTATTATAGCACCGCATTTCTAACGCATTGTTTTTAAACGATTTATTTCACGTTGACAGAAAAGCCCTCTGTGGCATACTCCGCGCCTTCGACACAGGGGATTAGCCTCGGTGTCGCCAACTGGTTTTGCCGTGGGTGCCATGAAGACCTATAACGCCAAACCGTCCGACGTAGAAAAGAAGTGGGTTGTGATCGACGCGGACGGCGTCGTGCTTGGCCGCCTTGCCAGCATCGTATCGATGCGGCTTCGCGGAAAGCATCTTCCGACCTACACCCCGCATGTTGACATGGGTGACAACGTCATCATCATCAACGCCGAGAAGGTCAAGCTGACCGGCAACAAGCTTGCCGATAAGCGCTTCTATTGGCATACCGGCCATCCCGGCGGCATCAAGGACCGTACCATCGGTCAGCTGCTGTCCGGCCGCTTCCCCGAGCGGGTCATCGAAAAGGCCGTCGAGCGCATGATCACCCGTGGTCCGCTCGGCCGTCAGCAGATGAAGAACCTGCGCGTCTATGCCGGTCCCGCCCATCCGCACGAGGCCCAGGCGCCTGCCGGGCTGGATGTCGGCGCGATGAACCCGAAGAATAAGAGGTAGTCACATGGCCGATCTCTCCAGCTTGGCCGATCTGAAGGCCTCGATCCCGGCCCAGGCCCCCGTGCATGTCCGCAAGGTCGATGCTCAGGGCCGTGCCTATGCCACCGGTAAGCGCAAGAACGCCATCGCCCGCGTTTGGGTGAAGCCCGGCTCCGGCAAGATCATCGTCAACGGCCGCGAACTGCCGGTGTACTTTGCTCGTCCGGTTCTGCGCATGATTATCAACCAGCCGTTCCAGACCGCTCGGGTCGAGGGTCAGTTCGACGTGAACTGCACCGTCACCGGTGGTGGCCTGTCCGGCCAGGCCGGTGCTCTGCGTCACGGCATCAGCCGTGCGCTGACCTACTTCGACCCGTCCCTGCGCCCAGCGCTGAAGGCTGGCGGCTTCCTCACTCGCGACTCGCGTGTGGTTGAGCGTAAGAAGTACGGCAAGCACAAGGCTCGTCGCTCCACCCAGTTCTCGAAGCGCTAATCACGCTTCGTCCCTGGTGGGGACAAAGATCAAAGGCCTGGAGAAATCCAGGCCTTTTTTTGGTTTAGGCCCCGTCGCGGTGAAAGCCAGAAAGAACGAAGGGCTCCGCCCGCCCTGCAAAGGGCCAAGGCCCTTTGCAGGGTTGATTGAAATCAATCCGCGGAATCAACACAACGTCACCAGGAAGCTTGTGATGAACCCAATAAAAAGGGCCTCCCGGGGAGTCTCGGGAGGCCCTGTCGTCTGACTCCAAACAACGGTGCCTATTGCTTGGCACCACCACCCAGGCTCTCATTCAATTCCCGCTCGGCCTTAAAGGCGCCAGCCGGTAATTGGTGAGCAATGCCCTTATGGCAGTCGATACAAGTCTTGCCCTGCTGTTCTGCCTCGGAATGGCGATTGCGTGCCCGCGACGACTGACGGGTCAGGTCGAAAGCTCCGAAGTTGTGACAGTTCCGGCATTCGCGAGAATCGGTTTCCTTCATTCCGGCCCAGACATGCTTGGCCAGTTCGATACGCTTCCCTTCGAATTTCTCGCGGGTATCAATGGACCCCAAGATCTTATGAAGCACCTCGTTAGACGCTTCGATCTTACGCTTCATCTTATAGAACCACGGCCGCGGCACATGGCAGTCGGGGCACGTGGCCCGAACGCCGGAGCGATTGGAATCGTGGATAGTCCCCCGATACTCACGATAGACGTTCTGTTCCATCTCGTGACAGCTAAGGCAGAATGTCTCGGTATTGGTGATTTCCAAAGCCCAGTTGAAACCGCCCCACAGGACGATACCGCTGACAATGCCGAAGGCCAGCAATCCGCCCAACGACCATCTGGACGTCGGCTTGGACAGCATTTCCCATAGGATTTTCACCAAGCTTTTATTTTCGGCCGGGTTGTCGTTGCTCATGGCCTGTTCCTTCCCTGCCCTAGCGGAGGTTGGTGTTCAGCGTGGCGGGCTGGAACTTGTTTTCGACCAGCGGCTTCGCTTCGGCCTGCGGTACATGGCACTGCTTGCAGAAATAGCGGTTGCCGTTGACGGTATCCAGACGGGTGCCGTTGCGGTCGATATAATGTAGGTCCGAAATCTTCGGGGCCTTTTCCTGGTCGCTATAGGGCCATTCATGGCAGCGAAGGCACTGATTGACCTTCACATCAATTTCGTACTTGTCGGTGGGATGCGGCACCAGCGGCGGCTGCTGACGATAGGCGCGCTCGTGCTTCGTGCCCTCCATTACCTTATAGATGGCGGGTGGCGAATCGGGCTGGGTAGCCTCGGTCGATCTTAACGACTTCACCTCACCCGCGACGACACTCATTCCCATAACACCGAAGCCCAGCGCCAGGGCCAGGGCGAGGGCGATTGCCTTGATCTTAATCTTCACTGCGGTCACTCCCCTTCCAGAACTCTTTAAAATCACTATGCAACCTTGGCCGGAGGCCCCGCCAAATCCACTCCGCGTCCTGCCGACGATGTATCGGAAGGAGCATTATGGAAACGGGTACTAAACCGGAACACGGTCTTTGAACACACGTCGATACACCGACCACAATTGGTGCAGTCGGACGACATGATTACGGGGCCAACCCCTTTGGCCGCGCCGCGCAAAGCGGGCGCGATGACGTGGCGTTCGGGGCAGACGGAAAAACAATCCATGCAATCGTCACAGGCGGCGCGGTCATAAGCACTGATACGGACCAGACTTACCTTGCCCAGCAGACCGTAAAAGGCTCCTACCGGACACAGATGAGTGCACCAGCCGCGCGCCGAGATGCCGAGGTCGAATAAAAAGACAGCCGCACTCACCAAAGTGGCAGAGCCAAGAGTCAAAATAGTGCCGGTCACC
>JAYTWE010000408.1:0-3812 GCA_043744055.1 Magnetospirillum sp. | reverse complement strand
CCGATGGCCTCGGACAGGGCAGCGTTCACCTGAGTAAAGGTCAGACCGGCACCGGCCGAGATCATCCCCTGATCCGTCTGTATGCCAGTCATGACATCGCCCATGCGGTGGCCGAGGCGGTGCGGCAGAACTGGGCGGTGATGCCCGCCGGAGGACTGACCAGCGCCATCGGCTCTTATGATTATAAGAGCGAGGATGTGGCCGCCTTCGCGGGGGTGCTCGCCATCCGGCCCAAGGGAGCCTTGGCCGCTGAACTGGTCGATCCCGCCACTCCGCTGGAAAGTCTTCAGACTCATCAAGTCTGCATCCAGGCGGATCAGGGGATGATCTCGGCCGGTGCCGGTCTGACCTTTACTCAGGTGAACGCTGCCCTGTCCGAGGCCATCGGTCCCACTATGCGGGTTCTGGTGGACCTGACCAGCATTGGTTCCGCTTTTGTGGGCGGCGTGGTCGCCACCGGCGGAATGGGGCCGCTGCGGCTGGTTCCCTCGGGAACTTTGGACGCAATCTGCATGGCCGATGGCGGCGCTCCCAAGGTGCTGAGTGGTGATGATATGGCCCTGGTGGAGGGAATGCAGGGTTGGACCGGCATGATCTGTGCCGCCCGGTTCCGCTATTATCAGGTCCCCGCTGGTGAATTCGGTCTGGTCCTGCCGGTGCAGGGCTCGGATGTGGATACCGTGGCCGGTCTGTTGAAATATCTGCGGCCCTGGACCCAGATCCAGCTTCCCGCCGCCGGTGGAATGATTACGGGTGAAGGCGGCGAGACGGTGCTGAACGGTATCGAACTGGTCAGCCGTGACTCCTTGGAAGCCTTCATCGCTCATTCCGAGGAGCCCGCCCGCTCCAAGGCGGAAGGTCTGCTGCAGTCTTGTGAATATGCCGGCGCCGATATGCTGGCCTGTCTGACCGGCTGGTCGGAACTGTCCATCGACGATGTGCTGATGAGTTTGCTGGATTCCGAGACCGAGACCATCGGCGGCGTCGGCATTGATTTCGGCGTCGGATTCTCGTCGGGGGCCGAGATGGAGACTTTTCGCGCCATCCGGGAAGGCGCCCCCGATCTGGCCCGCACCCGTGCCCGTGTGGTCCAGCCCGGTAAGCTGAAGCCGTGGAGCACGTCCACCGATATCAATGTGGTTCTGCCCGCCGATAGTTCCGCCATTGTGGCGGTGCTGGAGGCCTATGCCGATTACCGCATCGCCATTCGTGCCCTGAAGAAGGAACTGGCGGGGGCGGTCGAGGTGGAGCTGTCCGCCTATGGTCATCTGTCACCCGCTGGAATCGACCCCCATCACCGCGTCACCCTGTTCGCGCCGGAAGGCGGCGAAGCGGCGCTGGTCGGAGCGCGTCAGGCCGTGGCGGCCAATAAGCGCACTCTGATCCACGATCTTTTGTTTGCCGCTCGCAGCCATGGTTTCCTGGTGAGCGGGGGCGAGAAGGGGGCTCCATCCCTGGTGGAGATCGCTCGGGCCGCCGGTGGAGAATCCCGTTTGCCCGATGGGTTGAAGTCACGCTTTCATGCGGCTCGGGCGGCGGTCATGGCGGCTCCGGCCCATTTCAGCTTCCGCGCTCCGTCCGAGTTGAGGTCTGAATGACCATGGCCCTGAACATCATGGAATCCGGTTCTGAGTCTCCATCGGATTTACCGCCGCTACTGATTCTTCATGGCTTGCTGGGCTCCGCCCGCAATTGGGGGGCGGTGGTCAAGGTCTTGGGCGAGACGCGCCGGGTTTTGGCGTTGGACCTGCCCAATCATGGTTCCAGCCCGTGGACCGAGATTATGGACTACCCCTTCATGGCTCGCGAAGTGGCTAAGATCATTGAGGGCTTGGGCGGAAAAGCGGCGGTCATGGGCCATTCCATGGGCGGCAAGGCGGCCATGGTCTTGGCTCTGACCCGACCGGAATTGCTGGAGAAGCTGGTGGTGGTGGATATCGCGCCGGTGGCCTACACTCACACATTCGCGCCTTATGTGAAGGCCATGCGGGCGGTTCCCCTGGGCGAGGTCACGTCACGGGGCGAGGTGGAGGCTCATCTTGCCGCCGCTATTCCTGATAAGGGCGTGCGCGCCTTTCTGATGCAGAATCTGGAAGGCGGCGCGGCGGGCTATCGCTGGCGGCCTAATCTGGCGGTGCTTCAGGCCCATATGGACGACATCCTGGCCTTTCCCCGGTTTGGTGACGATTCCCGGTTCGATGGCCCCGCTCTGTTCGTGGCGGGTGAGTCTTCGGACTATATCCGCCCCGAATACGAAGACATCATCACCCATCTGTTTCCCGCCGCCCAAACGGTAGAGATCGCTGGGGCTGGTCATTGGGTTCATGCCGAAAATCCGGTCGAGTTTCTGAAGGCGGTTTCGGCTTTCCTTTAGGCCGGTGTTACCGCCGATGGCAGATGAGCGGCGACCAGTTCGGCGAACAGGCGGAATTCCGGGGCACGCACACTGGTCCGCCGCCAGACCAGATCAATGCAGCGACCCGGTGTCGGGGCGTTGAATTTCCGCATGACGATCTGATCGTCGGCCTGGGCCTCGGCATTGACATAAAGACCGGGCAGTAGGCTGGCTCCGAGACCGGTGGCGACCATCTGGCGCAAGGAATCCAGGCTGGTGGCGCGAAAGTCCGGGTGCTCGCGACATCCTGCCGTATGGCACAGGGACAAAGCGGGCTCTCGCAACCCATCGCCGAATTCCAGCAAGATCAATTCCTCTCCCGCCAGGTCGCACGGATTCAGGCTGGTCTTGGCGGTCAGTCGGTGGCCTTGCGGTAGGGCCGCCCAAAGCGGCTCGTGGAAGAGCGGGGTTACGCTCAGGTGACGGTCATCCTTGGGAGCGGATGCCATGAGAACCAGATCCAATTGCCCCGCCGTCAATTCACTGAGAAGGCGGTCTTCCGGCTCTTCCCGCAGATAGAGGCGGAGGTCGGGATAAAGACGGCGCATTTCCGGCAGGAAATGGGGCAGAAGATATGGACCCAGGGTGCGGAGGACTCCCAGTTTCAGCATCCCGGAGAGCGGGGTTTTTGCGCCCTGAGCCAGTTCCTCCAGATCGGTGACGCTGCGCAAAATCGCATTGGCCCGTTCAGCCATTTCGCGGCCCAAGGGGGTCAGCAGAACCCGTCTGCGGCTACGCTCCAGCAGCAAGATGCCCAGCAGCTCTTCCAGCTGTGCGACTTGGGCCGAGAGGGCCGGTTGGCTGATATGAACCCGTTCCGCCGCCCGCCTGAAATGCAAGGTGTCGGCAACGGCGGTGAAGCATTGCAAATGGCGCAGTGTAATCATGATGGCAATGATAGGCTGGGCCTATGGATTCTACAACTTATGCCGATTGGACTCCTGTTCTAGGACGTCACAATCTGCCATCGTCGCAATCTGTCCGGGGACCCGCATGTCCAATCTGCGCTACTTTAAGGCTTCCATCCTGTTCACCCTCGCTTGCCTGATTTCAGCGGGCGGGGTTGGATATTATTTCGGCCAAAGCCAGTCGGCGGTCGTATCCGCCGTGTTCATCGTCTGCGTCCTCGCGGTTCTGGAAGTCTCGCTGTCCTTCGATAATGCGGTGGTCAATGCCAAGGTTCTGATGACCATGAGTCCGGTCTGGCAGCGGCGTTTCATCACCTGGGGTATCTTGGTGGCGGTGTTTGGCATGCGGATTGTCTTTCCACTGCTGATCGTCGGCTTGATGGCTGAGATTTCGCCTTGGCAAGCGCTGGTCCTGGCCGCGACCCGGCCTGACGAATATGCCCGTGTGATGGTGAGCGCCCATGTTTCCATCGCCGCATTCGGTGGGGCATTTCTAGCCATGGTCGGGC
>JAYTWE010000407.1:0-4030 GCA_043744055.1 Magnetospirillum sp. | reverse complement strand
AAATCAGGGTGGCGCCACAGCGAAGGCCGCCGATCAGGCAATGGCCCAGGGGATAGGCGAAGAACAGTTTCGAGGTGGAGAAGATGCGGTCTCCGGGCTCGATTCCCAAATTTTCCCGCACATGCCTTTCACCCAAGGCAATGGACGCGTGGACATGCACCGCGCCCTTGGGCTGTCCGGTGGTGCCTGATGTGTACATCCATAAGGCGCTGTCCTCGGGGGCCATATCGGCCGAAGTCAGATCATCGGAGGCTCCGGCCAGGAAGGCGTCCAACTCGGCGGTAAAGACCATGCGAGGAGCGGAGTGAGTCTGGGTCGCCGCCTCGCGGGCCAAGTCCATCAAATTGGATTCGGCGAATAGCAGCGAGGCTCCGCTGTCGCCAAAAGCGTGTGCAAGGTCCTTGGCGGCCATGCGGGTATTGAGCGCAACCGGCACCAGTCCAGCCTTCATGGCGCCAAGATAGGCTGCCACCAGCTCCGGGCTGTCATCAAGCAGCAACAAGACCGGCTGCTGGTGCTGTACGCCCGCATTGAGCATGGCATTGCCGTAGCGGCGGGCCAGATGGTCCAATTGGGTATACGTCAGGGTCTGCTCGCCGCAGATCAGGGCAAGGCTATCCCCTCGACCGGCCTTAAGGCTCGGTCCTAAAATATCGTCTGCGCCGTTCATGGTATCACCCACTGAAAAATGGCGAGCCGTGTGATCCGGCCCGCCGTTTCATCCGCGATTTAGTCCACCAGGACCCAGTCGCCATTCTTGATTTCGACCATGTGGAAGGCGTCGAGGCCCAGGCCCATGTGATCGGTGGGGGAGTAATTGAAGATACCGCCGGTGCCGATGAAGCCCGTGGTCTTTTCGATTTCGTCGCGCACTTTGGCTTTGTCGGTGGTGCCCGCCCGCTTGATGGCCTCGATGGCCATCATCAGACCATCCCAGCCATGACCGGGCAGGGGGCTGACTTCCAACGGCTTGTTATGCTCTTCGTAGGACTTCTTGAAGGACATGACCAAGGCCTTCTGCGGGTCGCTGGCGGGAATCTGATCGGCGACCGCTTGGGCTCCGGCGGGCAGACGCATGCCGTCGGCAGCGGTTCCCACCAGCTTCAGGAATTCTTTGGAAGCCACGCCGTGGGACTGATAGGCCGGCATGGTCAAACCCATCTGCTTGATATTCTTGGTCACCACGGCCGGGCCGGTGCCGGTTCCGAAGATGAACAGGGCCTGGACACCTGCCGTGCCGCGAATCTTGGTCAGCTGCGGAGTGACGTCGGGGTCCTTGGGCGAATAAACCTCGTCCACAAGAATCTCGATGCCGTATTTGGGGGCAAGCTTCAAGGTCTGGTCGTGACCGGACTTGCCGAAGCCCACATTCTCGGACAGTAGGGCGATCTTGGTCAGATTGCGCTTCTTGAGATCCACCAGGACCTTCTCGGCGGCCAACCGATCGGACTGGGGAGTCTTGAAGCTCCACTTGCGGACGGGATCACCGATGGCGGTGCCGCCGCCAAAGGACATGTACGGAATCTCGGCCCGTTCCATCAGGTTAAGAACCGCCATGCTGGTGGGGGTGCCCGAGCCGCCGATGATGAGATCGACCTTGTCATTCTCGATCAGGCGCTTGACGAAGGTGGTTGCCTTCTCTGGCTCTGATCCATCGTCATAGACGATCAGTTCGACCTTGCGGCCCAAGACGCCGCCCTTGGCGTTAATCTCGTCGATTACGTAATCGAATGTGCGCTTTTGGGGGTCACCCATGGGCGACATCTGACCGGTGACCGATAAAAATGCGCCGATTTTGATGGGGTCGGCGGCATTGGCCGCACCGGCACCACAAATACCGACGGTAACCGCCAGGCCAAACCCGGCTGTACGCTTCCAGCTCATTGAACACCTCCACAGTGTAATTGGGGGCTGCTCTTTTTGGCAGCTCTATGTCGGTATTGTAGTACCGAATTACGTAAAAACCAAAGCCTCTATTTGGCGTTGCCGCCGAAGGCAAGCTTGACGCTATGGCCAGCCAAGAGCACCATCAGGAATGTATCGAAATGTAACGATGTGGCTGCCATGAAGGATGCGTCCAAGCTGGGCAACAAAGCGAGCGGGCTGGTCTCCGAGCGGGTGGCAGATCGAATCCTGGCGCGGATTGCGTCGGGAGAATGGGGGCCTGGTTATCGTTTGCCGGGAGAGCGGCAACTGGCGGAGACCATGGGCGTCAGCCGGGTCTCGGTCCGGGCCGCTTTGCAAGGGTTGAAGACACAGGGATTATTGGATGCGGTTCAAGGCGGCGGCACTCGGGTGATCGCGTCCTCCGCTTCCATGGATTCCAGCATGTTGAAGCTGGTGCGGGTCAATTGCGAGAATCTGATGGATCTGGCCGAGATCCGATCCATCTTGGAAGTCTGGGCCGTTGGGCGCGCCGCTGAGAACAGATCCGAGGCGGATCTGGTTGAATTGGACGCCATCATGGTGGCGACGAAATCCGATATTGATGCGGGAAAGCATAAGGTCGAGAACGACATCCGCTTTCATCTTGTCATCGCCAGGGCGTCAGGCAGCGGCATCTATCAGCATTTCGTGGCCATGATCCGTGGAATGTTGAGTGAGATGGTCGATTATCACCGCTATGAGCTGTTTCCCACCCAGGAGGATGACCAGAGAATTCTGTGTCAGCATCAAGCGATTTTCGATGGGATCAAGGCGGGAAATTCCGCGCAAGCTCAATCCGCCATGAGTGAACATCTGGGCTGGGTCCTCGATCGCTACATCAAAGAGCGGGCGCGAAAAGAATCGTAACATCGGTGTAGTATGCCAACAGGGGCTCGTCTGCTATGGTGCCGATGCACCATTTACGAGGACTTGCGATGAAGAGAACCCGAAACGCCAAAATCATCGCCACGCTTGGGCCGGCCACCTCGACTCCAGAAGCTATCGAGCGCTTGTTCATCGCGGGTGCCGATGTTTTCCGATTGAATTTCAGCCATGGCAGCCACGAGGATCATAAAGCTCGGCTGGATGCCATTCGCGAACTTGAAAAGAAGGTGCAGCGCCCCATCGCCGTGCTGGCCGATCTGCAAGGTCCCAAGTTGCGGGTGGGCGATTTTGTCGGTGACAGGGTGCGCCTTGAAAACGGCGACGTGTTCCGGCTGGATATGAGCGAGGAGCTGGGCACCGCCCGGCGTGCCCCCTTGCTCCATCCCGAAGTCTTTGCGGCGCTGACGGTGGGGAGTGAACTTCTCATTGATGACGGCCGCGTCCGCCTCCGGGTGGAAAGTAACGGCAGCGATTACGCCGAGACCAGGGTTTTGGTGGGCGGTGAAGTCTCGAACCATAAAGGCGTCAACGTCCCCAATGTGATCCTGCCCATTTCGCCGCTGACCGAAAAGGATCTGCGCGATCTGGAATTCGCGGTGGAGATGGGGGCCGATTGGATCGCCCTCAGCTTCGTGCAGCGGCCTTCCGATGTTTCGGAGGCGCGTCGGCTGGTGTCCGCCCATGTGGGGTCGCGGGTTCGTATTTTATCGAAGCTGGAAAAGCCGTCGGCCATTGACCACTTGAAAGACATTATCGACCTGTCCGATGCGGTGATGGTGGCGCGTGGCGATCTGGGCGTTGAATGCCCGACGGAGATGGTGCCGATTCTGCAAAAGCGTATCGTCCGTGCCTGTCGTTTGGCCGGGAAGCCGGTGGTGGTGGCGACGCAGATGTTGGATTCCATGGTTCATTCGCCAACGCCGACCCGCGCCGAAGCCTCTGACGTGGCCACAGCCGTTTATGACGGCGCCGATGCGGTGATGTTGTCGGCGGAATCCGCCTCGGGCAAGCATCCGGTCAAAGTGGTCGAAGCCATGGCGCAGATCGTCATGGGCGCGGAAAAATATCAAGTGGCGCATGTGCGGGCGCGCCAGCGCAATGATGGGTTTTTCGGCCAGACCGATGAAGCGATTGCAGCCGCGGTGATGTACACGGCCAATCATCTGCACGTCAAAGCCATCGTAGCCTTGACCGAGTCGGGCTCGACAGCCCTGTGGAT
>JAYTWE010000406.1:0-7439 GCA_043744055.1 Magnetospirillum sp. | reverse complement strand
CACCCCGCAAGCTTCGGACGGAGCAATACGGATGGTTCCGACGAAATCACGGCTGAAGGCGACTCCATTGGCGTTCAGAACCTTGGCGGCGGCATTGGTATCGGCCACCCCAATGGTCATGGCGACCATGGCGGGCGGTGGTGGCGGCGTTTCCTCGTCCGCCTCGGGATGCAGCTGATCCAAATCCTCGGGCTTACACAAGAAGACAAGGCCCATCCCGGTGTGAACGGTCACCGTCTCGTCGGTGGCGGTGGATGCCGCTGGCCCGATCAGACGGTCCCAAGCGGGCATCAGATCAATGGGATCAGCCATAATAGCCGTGACCGAGGCCACCGCTCCGGCCCCATTGGGGTGATCGGTCCAGCCCGGCTGACGCAGAATTTCAGGCGTCAAATGCTGGCACAAAAATGAGCCAACCCCCGGCGTGGTCTCGGTCGGCAGTGCCCCGGCAACAAAGCGAGCCATAAGCGGCCCCTGGGCGGTCGCTACGGTGCGGCTGAGACTGCCGGGCGCCTCCACTCCCAAGCGATGGCAATCGGCCTGTGCGTCCTTTGTAGCGAAGACCAGCCCCATCAGCCCTTCGCGGGTGGCGGTGAAGGCGCGGACACGATCCGCCGGAGCCCCCTCGGCCACCGCCGCCAGCAGTTCGATGTAGTCACGACCGAACATGATGCAATAATTGGCGGTGCCCCATTCGGCATGCTCCCCCTTCGACGATAGGGTAAAGCCCAATCGGCTGAAGGCCGCGGCGGCCTCCTCCAGATCGCGCACCGCGATGATGACGTGGTCCAGGCCGGTGATATGACTGCGCATGAGGACTTCCTTAAGAGCAGGCGAGACGCCCGCGCTCCAAGCCTCGCAGACAAAACACTGCGAACACGCCACAAGACGTGCCCGGCAATTGAGTGTTACGCCTGCTTGGCGTCGATGATGGCGCGGCGGATGGCGCGGGTCTCGGTGAAATGTTTTTGCAACACCTCGCCCTCGCCCCAGCGGATCGAGCGCTGCAAAGCGGTCAGATCTTCGGTGAAGCGCTGAAGAACCTCTAGCACCGCCTCGCGATTGTTCAAAAAAACATCGCGCCACATGATGGGGTCCGACGCGGCGATCCGGGTGAAGTCACGGAAGCCGGAGGCAGAGAACTTAATCACCTCCTGCTGCATATGACCTTCCAGATCATTGGCGGTCCCCACGATGGTATAGGCGATGAGATGGGGCAGATGTGACGTGATGGCCAGCACTTTATCGTGGTGATGGGGGGCCATGATCTCCACTTGGGAGCCCACTTTGCGCCACAGCTCAACAACCTTATCCACCGCCTTCTGATCGCAACCGGGTAGTGGAGTCAGAATCTGCCACCGGCCTTCGAACAATTCGGCAAAGCCATTTTCCGGGCCGGAATGCTCGGTTCCGGCAATGGGGTGGCCGGGAACGAATTCCACGCCTTCGGGCAAATGAGGCATCAGGTCGCGGATCACCGCCAGCTTGACCGAGCCCACATCGGTGACGATGGCGCCTTTCTTCAGATAAGGGCCGATAGCCTCGCCAACCGCCTGAGTCGCCCCCACCGGTGCGCCGATCACCACCAGATCGGCATCGGCCACGGCCAAAGCGGCATCGTCAGTAGCGAAATCCACCACCGACAAAGCCTGCGCCGTATGTCGGGCCTTTTCACTGATGTCCAGGCAGACCAAGCGCTCGGCCAGATCCAGCTTACGCATGGCCCGCGCCAGTGACGACCCGATCAGGCCGATCCCGACGAAACAAACCGTCTTGAACAAAGGATTGCTCATCCCTTGATGAACTCCCGCAGGGTATCGACCACCATCTGGTTTTCCTCACCGGTCCCGATGGTGATCCGCAGCGAATCGCTAAGACCATAGGCCCCCATGGCCCGCACGATCAGTCCCTTGGAGCGCAAGAACGTGTCGGCCGAAGCCGCGTCCTTGCCGGGAGCCGTCGAGAAGCGCACCAAAATGAAGTTGCCGACGGAGGGAACCACGTGGAGACCCAGCGAAGTCACCTGCTCGGACAACCAGGGCAGCCAGTAGTCATTATGACGCTTGCACAGCTCGGCGTATTCGGTGTCTTCAAAAGCGGCCAGACCGGCGGCCAAGGCGGCGGAGCCCACATTGAACGGGTTACGCACCCGGTTCAGCACACCGATGATGTTGTCGGGACCATAGGCCCAGCCCAGACGCAGGCCACCCAGGGCGAACATCTTGGAGAAGGTGCGGCACACGATGGTGTTATCGCCCGCATCCACCAGTTCGTTGCCCGACGTATAGTCATTGCGCGATACGAATTCGGCATAGGCGGCGTCGATCACCAACAAAACATGGGGCGGCAGACCGGCGCGCAGCCGGGCCACTTCCGCCGCCGGCAGATAGGTGCCGGTGGGGTTGTTGGGATTGGCCAGGAAGACAATCTTGGTCTTGGGCGTCACCGCCTTCAACAGATTGTCCACATTGGCGGTCAACTCCACTTCAGGAGCGGTGACCGGCGTCGCGCCGCAAGACTTGGCGGCGATGGCATACATCAAGAAGCCATGGGCCGAGTACAACACTTCGTCGCCGGGGCCGGAAAAAGCCCGGCACAACATGCCCAGCAGTTCGTCGGAACCGGCACCGCAGACGATGCGGTCGGGGTTAAGGCCGTAACGCGCTCCGATGGCCTTACGCAACTGCTCGGCACCGCCGTCGGGATAGCGATGCATCTCGGGCGCCATGGCGCGCAGCGCCTCCATGGCCTTGGGGCTCGGCCCCAGGGCGCCTTCATTGGAGGACAACTTGACGGTGCGGCTGACACCTTCGATGGCGGATTCACCCCCCACATAAGGACGGATATCCATGATGCCGGGGCGGGGCGCGGGAGCGGTCACTGTTAAGACTCCTGGGCTAAATATAATGGGGAGCTGAATGTTCAGGAAAGAGCTTCGGGCGGCAGCGGCGTCGCATAGCCGCCGATAACCGAGACATGGCTGACGGGCTCCTTGGGCGCCACCAAAGCCGCAAGCCGGGGGTCGGCGGCGGCCACATGGCCCAAAATCTCGACCATATGAAGCCAAACGCCGCCATGGCGGTAGATGGCCAGCAACTGGGCCGGTTCCAGCCCACCGGCGGAAAGAACGGCACGCAGCCTGTCGCGGCTGACTTCGGGGCCGGTCTCCAAGACCAGGACGGTTCGGTCGTCACCGGTCTCGTCATGGTCGCGGCAGGCGATGACCAGGGCCTGGGGCGGCTCGGCTGATCCCTTGGCGGGCAGGACCCCGGCAAAGGGAAGACGCGCCACGACGCGGGGCGGCTCGCCGCTGCCCACGGTCAGGCTGGCCCACCAGGGCTCCGCCTCGTCGGCGATCTCGGTTCCGGGGGTCAGCGGCACCACGCCCACCGAAGCATGACCGTCGGCCACGGCGCGAACCACCTGACCGGCACTGCGGAAGGCGTGAAGCGGAGCGACGGTACCGAAATGATTGCGGGCCAGCTCGATACTGCTGGTGCTGCGACCGGCGGCGTGAACCGCCACCGAGAAAGGACCTTGCAGCCCCACCAGAGCGCCCATGATCTCGCGCCAGATGCGCACCAAGGCCATCTTGGGGAACGTTCCCCCATGCCGGGCCAAAAGGCGGCGCAGAATGGCGGCTTCACGCCCAGGCCGCAGCGAAACACGGCTGTCCGACTTGGCTGCGGCGATATGTGCAACCAAGGAGGATCGCTGCATCAGCAGGTCGTGAATCGACTCGTCGATGCTGTCGATCTCGCGGCGGAGTTGGTCGAGGTTGGCGCTATCTTGGCTCATGGGGCTTCGTCTGCTATCGGGACACTCTATCCAAGAGGGTTAGATGTAGTTCGGTGTCGCCCGGAAATCAAAGAAAACATTGACAGTTAGGACCTGCGACCATAGCTAATCTTCTCCCCGCTCATGGCAAGCGAGCCGATAACAGTGTCCGAGTCGCCAACCCCGTCTTTCTCCGCACCGCCCGACATCAAGGTCGAGCTTGGTCATGATCGGCCGATTCGGCTGGATTGCGGGATCGAACTGGGGCCGATCACCGTGGCCTATCAGACCTATGGCCAGCTCAATGCCGAGAAATCCAACGCTATTCTGATCTGTCACGCCCTGACCGGCGATCACTATGTCGCCGCCCCCCACCCCATCACCGGCAAGCCGGGATGGTGGAGTGAATTGGTGGGGCCGGGCCGGGTCTTCGATACCGAACGCTATTTCCTGATCTGCTCCAATGTGCTGGGCGGCTGCATGGGGACCACCGGCCCCATGGACATCAACCCGGCCACGGGTGAGCCATGGAGTCTGAATTTCCCGGTCATCACCATCGGGGACATGGTCAAGGTTCAGGCCCGGCTGATGGATCATCTGGGAATCGACCAGCTCTTTTGTGTGGTGGGCGGGTCCATGGGCGGCATGCAAGTGCTGGAATGGGCCAAAAGCTATCCCGACCGGGTGTTCTCCGCCATTCCCATCGCGGCGGCGGCGCGTCACTCGGCTCAGAACATCGCCTTCCATGAAGTGGGGCGCCAAGCCATCGTCGCCGATCCTGACTGGTGCGAAGGCGATTACCTACGGCAAGGCAAGCGGCCCCATCGCGGCCTTGCCGTGGCGCGCATGGCGGCCCACATCACCTATCTGTCCGAACCGGCGCTGCACCAGAAATTCGGCCGCAACCTGCAAAACCGCGAAGCGGTGGCCTATGGCTTCGATGCGGATTTCCAGGTGGAAAGCTATCTGCGCCACCAGGGCTCGACCTTCGTGGACCGCTTTGACGCCAACTCCTATCTCTACATCACCCGCGCCATGGATTATTTCGATCTGGCCGCCGAGAACGGCGGCACTCTGGCCAACGCCTTTCGCGGCACCCGGACCCGCTTTTGCATCATCTCATTTTCCAGCGACTGGCTGTTTCCCACCACTGAAAGCCGGGCCGTGGTCCATGCCCTGAACGCAGTGGCGGCCAATGTCAGCTTCGTTGAAATCCTCTCGGACAAGGGCCACGACGCCTTCTTGCTGGACGAGCCCGAGTTTCACGCCACCCTAAGCGGCTTCATGGAAGGCGCCGCCGCCCATCGCGGCCTGCCCGGCGGCAAGAAAGCGGGGCTGAAATCATGATGACCCTGGCAAACGGCGACCTGCGCATCGATCTGAAACTGATCGCCGACATGGTGGAGCCCGGCTCGCGGGTGCTTGATGTGGGCTGCGGCGAAGGCGCCTTGCTGGACTGGCTGGGCAAGAACAAGGCGGTGGACGGTCGCGGCATCGAATTGTCCATGGCGGGCGTTTCCGCCGCCGTTTCCCATGGCCTGTCCGTGATCCAGGGCGATGCCGACACCGATCTGAAGGATTACCCATCGGGGGCCTTCGACTACGTGATCCTCAGCCAGACCCTCCAGGCCACCTACGAGCCCAAGACCGTATTGTCGAACATGCTGCGCATCGGGCGCAGGGCCATCGTATCCTTCCCCAATTTCGGCCATTGGCGGGTGCGGATGAACCTGCTGTTCCGTGGCGCCATGCCGGTGACCGACACCTTGGCCTATGAGTGGTACGACACCCCCAACATCCACTTCTGCACCATCAGAGATTTCCTCAGCCTGTGCCGCGGGCTGGGGATCTCGGTGGAGAAAAGCATTCCGCTGGATTGCGACGGCAAGGTCCTGCCACTCCCCAATTGCAACGGAATGGCCAATCTGTTCGCCGAACAAGGACTGTTCGTCCTGTCGCGCCGGGGGTAGGTCCGAGACCGCCGAGCCGGGGCAACGAACTCAGGTGAACGAAAGATAGCGACACGGACCACGCCATTCTGAGTGCTGAAGCGACCACCAATAGCCGTCATGCGCGGGCTTGTCCCGCGTACCCACGCCGTTTCACCAGCATTTTGCTAGACGGAAGGGCGTGGGTGGCCGGGACAAGCCCGGCCAAGACGATGAAATGAACCAATTCAAAATCTGGATTCGTCGGTCTTTACGCGGCCTGATCCAGGTTGATGGCGGTCAGGAAGCCCTCCACCTCCAACCGCAACTGATCGGCCTGATGATTGAGTTCTCCGGCTGCCGCCAACACCTCATTGGCGGTGATGCCCGCCATGCGGGCGGCTTCGCTGACATCGGAGATATTGCTGGAGACTTCGGTTGTTCCCACCGAAGCCTGTTCAATGCTGCGGGCGATTTCGGTGGTGGCGGCGCTTTGCTGCTCCACCGCTTCGGCCACTGATCCCGAAATACTGTCGATATCGGTGATGGTGTGCACAATGGCGGCGATGGCGGCAGCGGCATTCTCGGCGGCGGCCTGAACTTCAAGAATTTGCGACGAGATTTCCTCGGTGGCACGCGACGTTTGATTGGCCAAAGTCTTGACCTCGTTGGCAACCACGGCAAAGCCTTTGCCAGCGTCTCCCGCCCTGGCGGCTTCGATGGTGGCGTTGAGCGCCAGCAGATTGGTCTGAGCGGCAATGTCATTGATAAGCAAGACCACTTCGCCGATACGACTGGCGGCGGAGGTCAAGCTTCCAACCATCTCAGTGCCCCGACTGGCTTCAGTAACCGCCGTCTTGGCGTAATCGGTGGAGACTTCCACCTGACGGGCGATCTCGGATTCGGAGGCGTGCAGTTCCTCGGTGGCGGCGGCAACGGTCTGCACGCTCATGGCGGCCTGATTGGCCGCCGCCGCCACGGTGGCGGATTGCTGGCTGGTCTGTGCGGCCACGGCGGACATGGTCTGACTGGTGGTCTGAAGCTGAATGGCTGCGGCGCTGACGGATTTTATCACGCCCGAAACCTTGAGATTAAACTCGGCAGCCAGAGTCTCGATCCGGCGCTGACGCGCCAGATCCGCATCCTGCCTCCGGGTTTTCTCTTCGGCTGCCTGGGCAGCGGCCTCGATATGGCGGCGGAAAACCAAAAGGCCACGGGCCAAAGCGCCGATTTCGTCACTACGCTCGGTATGATGGATTTCGGCGGAATGATCATCGCCGGTCAAACGGTCCAGAGTCCGAGTGACATCGCCCAGCGGCCGGGTGATGCCTTGGCCGACCCAAGCGGCGATCAGCCAGACCAGAGTCAGAATGACAAGAGCGGCGGCACCGAATTCCATGGCCCGCTCTCGGAAAGCAGCCGCCACATCATCAATATAAATACCGCTGCCGATCACCCAGCCCCAGGGCGCGAAGCCTTGGACATAGGACAGCTTGCGCACGGGCTCGACCCCACCGCCGGGCTTGGGCCACTGGTAGTAGACAAAACCGGCCCCCTTGGATTTCACGATGGTGTTGAATTCCTGGAAGAACAGCAGACCATCGGAATCCGCCATCCCGCCCACATCGCTCCCCACCAACTTACGGTTGGGATGGGCCAGCATGATGCTATCTCCGGCCCGGTGGACCCACAGATATTCAGAACCATCATAGCGAAGACGATCAATGGCGGACA
>JAYTWE010000405.1:0-4906 GCA_043744055.1 Magnetospirillum sp. | reverse complement strand
CGGGAAGCGACGGCCGCCCACCGGTGGCGATCAAAATAGTGGCGGCGGTCAGCTTGCGCTCTCCCACCATCACCGTATGGGCGTCAACCAGCCGACCGCGTCCCTCGATCACCGTGACGCCGCTATCGCGGAGGATGCGGTTATAGACGGTCTCCAGCCGGTTCAATTCGGCATTCTTAGAAACCACCAGCCGAGCCCAATCAAAATCAGCCCCTTCAATGGTCCAGCCATAACCTTCTGAATCAGCAATATCGTCAGCGAAGCGCGAGCCATAGACCAGCAGCTTTTTCGGCACGCAGCCACGCATGACGCAGGTTCCGCCCACCCGGCTTTCCTCCACCACGGCAACCTTCAGGCCGGTCTGCGCCGCCAGACGGCTGGCGCGAACACCGCCGGAACCGGCTCCCAGGGTAATCAGGTCGAAGTCATAGGCGGTCATGGACGATCCTCGTGATGCGATATCTGCGACCCTATCAAGTAGGAAGCATCCAGAGAAGCTCAATGCCGCTTGGCACGGCTTATCTCTCCATGCCAAGCTTGGAGCAATTGTTGAGAGGAACAACAGTGTCGAACCCTCATTCTCATGGCCTTTCCTCCCGTCTACCCTTCCACTACGGCTGGCTGGTGGTCTGCGCCGGTGCGGTGACCACCTTCGCCTGTCTGGGAATGGGCCGCTTCGCCCTGGGCATGCTGCTCCCCTCCATGGGGCAGGCCCTGCCGCTGTCTCGCAGTGAAATGGGCTGGATCTCCACCGGTAATTTTATCGGCTATATGGCGGCGGTCTCTCTGGGTGGATTCATGGTTCGCCGCCTGGGGGCGCGCATCACCGTGACCGCTGGTCTGGTCCTGGTCGGACTGTCCATGATGCTGGTGTCCCGCGCCGAAGGCTTCTTCCAGGTCATGGCGCTGTATCTGCTGACTGGTTTTGGCAGTGGGGCCGCCAATGTTCCGGTCATGGGGCTGATCGCTCACTGGTTCGGTCGCCGGATGCGGGGCCGCGCCGCCGGATTTGTGGTGATCGGGTCCGGGGCCGCCATCGTGGCCAGCGGCTTGATGGTTCCGGCCATCAATACCGCCTATGGGGCCGAGGGATGGCGGGTGTCCTGGCTGGTGATCGGCGCCATCGTCCTGCTGGCGGCGGTTATCGACTATCTGGCCTTGCGCAATCATCCCTCCGAGTTGGGATTGGAGCCGGTGGGCGCAATCGCCCCCGCCCTGCCTGGAAGTCCGATTTGCGCCGCCGCTCCGGTGGTGTCGCGGCGTCGGATCCTCACCCATCTGGGTTTGCTCTATGCCGCCTTTGGCTTCACCTATGTCATCTACGCGACCTTCATCGTCACCACTTTGGTACAAGAAAGAGGCTTCCCCGAATCCACCGCCGGTCACTTCTGGTCGTGGATCGGGCTGCTATCCCTGGCTTCGGGGCCGGGATTCGGAACTCTGTCCGACCGCATCGGCCGCAGCCGGGGGATGATGTTCGTCTTCTCCTTCCAGGCGGTGGCCTATGCCCTGGTGGCGGCCCCCCTGCCCGAACCGTTCCTCTATGCCTCGATCTTGCTGTTCGGGCTGGCGCTGTGGGCCATTCCCTCCATCATGGCGGCGGCGGTGGGTGATTATCTGGGGCCGGAGCAAGCGGCCTCCGCCTTCGGCACCATCACGGTCGCCTTCGCAATCGGTCAGATCATCGGCCCTGCCCTGGCCGGGCGCATGGCCGATCTGTGGGGAAGTTTCTCGGGCAGCTTTGCCATGGCGGCGATTGTGGCGGGCTGCGCCGTGGTGGGAGCAGCCTTCTTGCCGCCACCCCACAAGCATTAATCGCGGCGCCCGCGCTCCAGCCGATCCAGCCGCAGACGATGGCGGTCATCGCCAAGACGACGCGCGCCCCCCATCACCGCAGCCACCGCCCCGGCGGCGGTGCCGCCCGAAATCAGGAACATGATGAGAATCTGGTATTTGACCGCTTCCCCCGGCTCCACCCCACCAAGAATCTGACCGGTCATCATGCCGGGCAAGGAGACCAGTCCGGTGGTTCCCATGGCGTTGACGATGGGCATAACGGCATTTCGCAGCGCCTTTCGCACCATGGGCAAGATCGCGGTTCCCATGCTTTCTCCCAAGGCCAGCCTCGCCTCGATGGCGGCGCGCTGCTCCACCACCTGCGAGGTCAAGGTGTTCAAGCCCAGACTGATCCCGGTCATGGTATTGCCCAAAACCATACCCAGCAGGGGAATGGCGTATTGGGGATGATACCAGGGATCGGGCCTGAGCGCCGTGGTCAGGCCAAATACGGTGACCAGACCGGCGGCGAGAAGCATGCTGCCGGTTCCCATTCCATAAGCCCACCACCCGGAGAAACGGCGATCCTGACGAGACAGAATTTCCTGCCCGGCGAACAAGATCATGCCCAAGGCCGCCAGACCGGTCCAAACTGGTGAGACCGCAACGAACAACAGTTTAAGGACCAGCCCGACCAGCGATAACTGAACCACCATGCGGGTCGCCGCCACCAAAATACGCCGGGCCAAGCCCAGTTGCAGCCAGATGGACAAGGCGGCATTGGCCACGACCAGCATGGCCGCGATGGAGAGGTCGAGAGCACCGAGCGGAATATAATTCACGCACTCTCCTCCCGTACTCGCCCGGCCTCGACCACCAATCGGCGAGAGGCGATCCGAGCGCATTGCGCCTCGTCATGGGTAATCCACAAGATAGCGGTCCCCGTGGACAGATTCGCCGTCAACAAAGCCTCCACCGCGTAACGAGAAGCTTCATCCAGAGCGGCGGTGGCTTCGTCCAGCAGCAGCACCGACGGTCGGTACTCCAAGGCCCGCAGAAGGGCTAGCCTCTGGCGCTCGCCGGTGGACAGCCTGGACATGGACGCTTCCCCCATCTGGACCGACAAGCAAAGCGATTCAGCCATATCCGCCATGCTTGCCCAGTTCTGGAAATGCTCGGCCACCGTCTCGGCCCACCATCCCGGCTCGGCCGCCAGATAAATCACCTTCCGCCGCCAGACCGGGCCGGTCATAGAGTTTCGGTCCTGCCCATTCAGGCTGACCCGCCCCTGATTGGGATCAAGATCGGCAATGGCGCGCAGCAGCAGAGTCTTACCGGCTCCCGAGGCACCCCAGACCGCCAGGCACTCCCCCGCCGCCACGCTGAAACCAACCGGTTCCAGGCCAGGACGGCAAAGGCCATGGACGTCAAGCACGGTGCTGCCACCGTCGGGCGATCACACTGGCCGCGACCAGCTGGATCAGGTGATAGAGAATGGTCGGGGCCATCACCATGCCCAGGATCGGGCTGGCCCCGAACATGATCTTGGCCATGGGAATCCCAGTGGCCAGGGATTTCTTGGTGCCGCAAAACACTCCGGCGATGGAATCTTCACGGGAGAAGCCCAAAAGACGGCAGGTCAGACTCAACAGACCGAACACAGCGAAGAACAACAAAGCGGCTCCTCCCGCCACCAGCGCCAGAGTGTCACGACCATGCTGCGCCCAAACACCACCCGCCACGGAATCGCTGAACGAGTTGAAGACAATCAGCAAAATCATGATGCGATCCAAGGTCTTCAACCATCCCATATTGCGGCTAATCCACCCCTGTAGCCAGGGGCGCAGGACCTGACCAATAATGATGGGCAGCAGCACCAACAAAACAATCTTGAGCAAAACTCGGCCCAGATCAAGCGAGCCGCCGCTGCTGGACAAGTACCAGTTAACCCAAAGCGGCGTCAGCACTACTCCGATCAGGCTGGACAGGCTGGCATTGAAAATGGCCCCCGCCACATTGCCTCCCGCGATGGAGGTCATGGCCACCGAGGATGAAATGGTCGAGGGCAAAGCCGCCAGAAAGAAAAATCCCAGCATCACATCGGGATGAACCTTGCCCTCCAAAGCCAATGCCGCCCCCCACATCATGACCGGGAACAGCAAAAAGGTGGAGCACTGCACCAGGCCGTGAAGCCGCCAGTTCATCATCCCCGCCTTCAGGCGTTCCGGCGGCAGGGTCAGCCCGTACAGCAAGAACACCAAGGCCACGCCATAAGTAGTTATCAGCTCTATATTCAAAATCCCGCCGGAACGCCCCAGATCAGGCGCCAGCCAAGCCAGCGCCACCATGGAAATCAAGCCGATCAGGAAAGCGTCGATGCCGACGCGAGACAACAGACGGAACAAAAGCCACCTCGATATAAAGACATCACCTGCTAGTAGCGGAGCGGCACGGCCCATGCGATCATCACCCGTTCCATCCAGAGGTCAAGCTGCGTGAATCCCTTACCTGCCATCTTGATATCAGCCATGCTTGTATTGCCCGCCACCTCGCCTCGTGCCGAGGCGATCTTGGGCCGCCGAATTTTCGTAGAATTTCTCTCCAGTCCGTCCAGCCAGGAACTGACCGCCGCCGAGCGTTGGGGCGCGAAGTGGTATTCCAAGGCCGAAGCGGCCGGAAGGCCGGTCACCATCAGCGTGGCGCGCAGCGACAGCACCACTCTCATCAGCCTGGAATCAGTGGCGATCTGTGAACGCGCCAAGGGGTGCCCCTTGCTGGTGTTCCGCGATATCGGCAAATCTCCGGTTCTGGAAAGCTTTTCCTTCCAGAACCTGATCCTCGACTACCGCGACAAAGGCACCTTTCTGATTATCCGGGTCTGGGAGACGGCCCGTGAATGCTCGCTCCCCACCAGCGGCAAAGGCAGGTGCAAGGACATCCCGAAGAAGTAGCGACCCGACCATAGTTTCTCCTGACGAAACTATCTCGTGAACATCCCGAGGATTGTTGCGCTTGAAAGCCGGTGACATATTTCACGTCAGAGCGTTCAAACAATTAGGGCGCGTTGACATTCAGATGATGGAGGCTTTTTTCTCCTCCCTCCGGCTTGCCGGGGGGAGGTCGGGAGGGG
>JAYTWE010000404.1:0-8518 GCA_043744055.1 Magnetospirillum sp. | reverse complement strand
AGCGGCGCATGATGGCAGCGCCGGCATAACGGGCGGCGGCGCCCAGCTGCTCTTCGATACGGATCAGTTGGTTGTACTTGGCGATGCGGTCGGAACGCGACAGCGAACCGGTCTTGATCTGGCCGCAATTGGTGGCGACGGCCAGATCGGCGATGGTGGAATCCTCGGTCTCGCCGGAACGATGGCTCATGACGGCGGTATAGCCCGCCTTATGGGCCATATCGACGGCTTCCAGGGTCTCGGACAGGGTGCCGATCTGATTGACCTTCACCAAGATGGAATTGGCCAAGCCCTGCTCGATGCCCATGGACAGGCGTTCGGGATTGGTGACGAACAGATCGTCGCCCACCAGCTGGACCTTGGCCCCCAGGGCTTCGGTCAGCAGCGCCCAGCCTTCCAAATCGTCCTCGGCACAACCGTCTTCGATGGAGATGATGGGATAGGAGTTGACCAGCTTGGTATAGAACTTGACCAAACCCTTCTGGTCGAACGTCTTCTTGGCCCCTTCCATCACATACTTGCCGCCCTTGAAGAATTCGGAGGACGCGCAGTCCAGGGCCAGCATGATCTCTTCACCGGGCTTGAAACCAGCGGTTTCCACGGCCTTCATGATGAAGTCCAGGGCCATTTCGGCGCTCTTGAGATTAGGAGCGAAGCCACCCTCGTCACCCACATTGGTGTTGTGACCGGCATCCTTCAGAGTCTTCTTCAAAGCATGGAACACTTCCGCGCCCATGCGAATGGCTTCGGCACAGCTATCCGCGCCAACCGGCATAATCATGAATTCTTGAATGTCGATGGGATTATCGGCATGGGCGCCGCCATTGATGATGTTCATCATAGGCACCGGCAAGATGGAGGCGAAGGTGCCGCCCACATAACGGTATAGCGGCAGACCGGCTTCTTCGGCTGCGGCCTTGGCGGCGGCCAGGGAGACGCCGAGAATGGCATTGGCGCCCAGGCGGCTTTTATTGGGAGTGCCGTCCAGGTCGATCATGGTCTTGTCGAGGACGACTTGGTCTTCCACATCCATACCCGACAGGGCGTCATAGATCTCGCCGTTAACCGCATCCACAGCCTTCAAGACACCCTTGCCCAGATAGCGGGTCTTGTCACCGTCACGCAGTTCACAGGCTTCGTGGACACCGGTTGACGCGCCGGACGGCACCGCAGCGCGGCCAAAAGCGCCGGTCTCCAGCACCACATCCACTTCAACGGTGGGATTGCCGCGTGAATCAAGAATCTCGCGGGCGTGAATATCGATAATGGCGGTCATCGGAACTCTCCCCTGGGCGGAAAAAAAGGATCAATCAATAGAGATGGGATAGCACTTGGCCGTGGCGTCGATCTTCATCAGAACCTCGATCAACGCGGGCATGTCAGCCAATCGGATCATGTTAGGGCCGTCGGATGGGGCCTTGTCGGGATCGGGATGAGTTTCCACGAAGACACCGGCCACGCCCACCGAAACGGCGGCACGGGCCAGAACAGGTGCCATGCGGCGATCACCGCCTGACGAGCTTCCCTGCCCGCCCGGCGCCTGGACCGCATGCGTAGCGTCCATAATGACCGGCCAGCCGGTCTGAGCCATGATGGGCAGCGCCCGCATATCGGTGACCAAGGTGTTGTAGCCAAAGGAAGCCCCGCGCTCGGTCAGCAAAATACGCGAATTACCGGTGCTCTCGATCTTGGCGGCCACATTGGCCATATCCCACGGCGCCAGGAACTGGCCCTTCTTGACATTAACCACCACGCCGGTCCGGCCCGCCGCGATCAACAGGTCGGTCTGGCGGCACAAGAAAGCCGGTATCTGCAAGATATCCACGGCCTTAGCGGCAATGATGCACTGTTCCTCGGTGTGAACGTCGCTGATGACCGGCACACCCAAGGTCTCGCGGATTTCGGCGAAGATGGGCAAGGCCTTATCCAGGCCGATGCCGCGCTTACCAGCCAGGCTGGTCCGATTCGCCTTATCGAAAGAGGACTTGTAGATCAGCGAAATACCAGCCACATCGGCCATTTCTTTCAACGCCGAGGCACATTCCAAGGCGTGGGCGCGGCTTTCCATCTGGCACGGCCCCGCGATCAGGACCAGGGGGAGATCATTGCCAAGAATAACGTCGTCATTGACGGCGACGTGGTGACGGTTGGTCATGGACGACCTCACACCAGGCGGGATTGACGAACGGCGGCGGCGATAAAGCTGGTGAACAGCGGATGGGGATCGAACGGCTTCGACTTCAGTTCAGGATGGAACTGGACGCCCACAAACCACGGATGATCAGGAAATTCCACGATCTCGGGCAGGACGCCGTCAGGAGACATGCCAGAGAAGGACATGCCGGTCTTTTCCAGCATCCCCTTATATTCCAAATTGACCTCGAAGCGGTGACGATGACGCTCGCTGATGCGTTCTTGTCCATAAATCTCGCGGACCCGTGAGCCGGTCTTCAGATCACAGTCATAAGCGCCAAGCCGCATAGAGCCGCCCAGATCACCACTGACCGACCGCTTTTCCAGCATATTGCCGCGCATCCATTCGGTCATCAGGCCGACCACCGGATTATCGCAAGGGCCGAATTCGGTGGAGCTGGCATCCTTGATCCCGGCCAGATTACGCGCTGCTTCGATCACCGCCATCTGCATGCCAAAGCAAATGCCGAAATAGGGCACGCCGCGTTCACGAGCGAACTTCACCGCTTCGACCTTACCGAAAGCGCCGCGCTCGCCGAAACCGCCGGGCACCAAGATGCCGTGACAGGGTTCCAGATGCTGGACCACATCGCCCTGCTCGAAAATCTGGCTGTCGATCCAGTTGAGCCGGACCTTGACGTTATTGGCGATACCGCCGTGATGCAGCGCCTCGGCCAAGGACTTATAGCTATCCAGCAGACTGATATACTTGCCCACCACGGCGATGGTCACTTCGCCTTCCGGCTGGCGAATCCGCTCAACGATGGAGGTCCAGCGCGTCAGATCGGGGACGGGCGCATCCAGGCCGAAATGACGGCAGACCACGGCATCCATGCCCTGATCGTGATAGCTGACCGGCACCTGATAGATGGAATCCACATCCAGGGCGGCGATGACCGCATCCGAGGCGACATTGCAGAACAGGGCGATCTTACGACGCTCGCTTTCCGGGATTTCCCGGTCGCAACGACACATCAACATATCGGGCTGAATGCCGACCGACAGCAATTCCTTGACGGAATGCTGGGTCGGCTTGGTCTTCAGCTCACCCGCTGACGGGATATAGGGCACCAGAGTCAGATGAACGAACATCACCTTCTGGCGGCTCAGTTCATTGGCCAACTGGCGGATGGCTTCAAGGAAGGGCAGACTTTCGATATCGCCCACGGTGCCGCCGATCTCGCACAGACAGAAATCTTCGTCGGTGAGATCGCTTTTGATGAATTCCTTGATGGCGTCGGTGACATGCGGGATCACCTGCACCGTCGCGCCCAGATAGTCGCCGCGACGCTCCTTGGCGATGACGTTGGAATAGATGCGCCCGGTGGTGATGTTGTCGCTCTTGCGCGAAGGCACGCCGGTATAGCGCTCGTAATGCCCCAGATCCAGATCGGTCTCGGCCCCGTCATCGGTGACATAGACCTCGCCGTGCTGGTACGGGCTCATGGTGCCCGGATCCACATTGAGATAGGGGTCCAGCTTACGCAGCCGAACCTTGAATCCGCGCGCCTGAAGCAATGCTCCCAGCGCCGCCGAAGCCAACCCCTTCCCCAAAGAGGAAACCACGCCGCCGGTGATGAAGATGAAACGCGTCATCAGCCCTTCGCCCTTGATTCTTGGAACCCCAAACCCCGAACATCGCCCCTATGGGCAAGCTCGGCCTTCCCCCCGCGGACCAAGCGCAACCTAGCGCGCCATCGGGGCGCTGGGAGCGAGCGGTTCGGCCGGAACGGCAGGTGCCGAGACCGGAGCGATATCCTTGATCTTATCGAAAGCCGACCCACCGCCCGAACGCATATTGGCGATCAGCGACAGCGACAGGCTGGTGACGAAGAAGGTCCCGGCCAGAATCGCCGTGGTCCTGGTCAGCAGATTACCTGCGGCACGACCGCTCATCAGGCCACCGCCAGCGCCACCGCTGCCACCGATACCAAGGGCACCGCCCTCGCTCCGCTGCAACAAGATCACCCCCACCAAAGCGATGGCGATGATGAGATGAATGGCGAGAATGATGGGAAAAACGTCCATGGAGCAATCACCAGAAAATTGGCCGCCCGAAAGCAGGTCCCTTACGGAACCGCAGCCAAGCGAAGAAGAAATGTTGGTGCCGTTTTTAGACCCGGCGGCGGAGGATGGCTAGTGCAAACTTCCATCCTCCTCCGCTTATCCTCATCAATTATGACGGTACGGCACTCAGCAGCTTTCTGCGATGGCCCAGAAATCGCTAACCTTTAAGCTGGCACCGCCGATCAGACCACCATCCACGTCGGGCAGGGCCAACAGCTCCTTGGCATTATCCGGCTTCATGGAGCCGCCATAGAGAATGCGCATCTTACCCGCGGCTTCGCCTCCCAGTTTCCCCACCAATTCAGCGCGGATGGCGGCATGGACATCTTGCGCCTGAGCGGGGGTGGCGACACGACCGGTGCCGATGGCCCAGACCGGCTCATAAGCGATAACGGTGTTCTCGGCGGTAGCGCCTTCGGGCAACGAGCCCAACAGCTGCGAACGATTAACGGCGAGGGTCTGCCCGGCATCGCGCTGGGCCAGGGTCTCACCGATGCAGACAATGGCGATCAGACCGGCGGCAATGGCGGCCTCGGCCTTGGCCTTGACCACCGCATCGGTCTCGGCATGATCGGTGCGGCGCTCGGAATGTCCGACGATGGCGAAGCGGCAGCCCAGATCGGCCAGCGCCTGAGCCGCGGTATCACCGGTATGGGCGCCGCTGACCTTGGCATGGCAATCCTGACCGCCGACAAGCAGGGCAGATCCGGTCACGGCCTCGGCCACCAATCCCACCAAGGTGGTCGGCGGGCAGACCAACAGATCACAAGCGGGTGCGGGTCCGGTCTTCAGCTTCTCGGCAAGTCCCTTGGCCAAGGCGAGTCCATCGGCCTTCAACCCGTTCATCTTCCAATTACCGGCGATCAGCTTGCGTCGTGTGGTCATCTCGACTCTCCTCCCGAGGGTGATCCGGGCGATATATCACCACTCGGCCAGCCACCACAGAAAAATTGAGGGGATATCCGTCAGAGGAGGCGATTTGACAGAACCGGGTGGCTGGGACACAGTGCCAGAGCCCCTCGCCCGAGAGCTTTGCCTTATGCCCCCCGCCGATGCCTCCGCCATCCGCCAAGCCGGTCTCCAGGCCCTTCGGGAAGGCCGGTTCGAGGATTCGGCGGGACAATTCTTCCAGCTTGTCCGCTTGCAGCCGGAAAAAGACGAGTCCTGGCTCAGTCTTATTCTCGCTCTGGGGCGGGCCTGGAAGATCGAGGAATTGCGGGCGCTGACCGATGGCTGGGCCAATGTTCGGGGCAGCCGCTTCGCTTGCCTGTATGACGTCTTTACCTTGTTGATGAGCTATAGCCTTCACGAACAGGTCTTCGCCCTGATCGACCTGTCACCCTCGGAGGGGATCGAGGCGCTGCCCGGATTGTATTACGAAGGCTGCATCCATCTTCTGAACGAGGATGAGGATGAGGCTTTCGGTTGCTTCTCCCGCTTCAAGGTCATGGCGGAGGCCCTCCGCCACAGCTTACCCATCGGCCCCGAAGACGCCTTCAACGTCGCCTATCGCCAAGCGTCGCTGATCGAGGACCATCCTTATGTGGATGAGCTGATTGCGCAGCCAAAGCCCGCTCGACCACCCTTGACGCTGCTGGGCAGAGCCCGCATGCCGCAGACGCCTCACGTGATTGTCGCCGCTTGCAACGGCGCCTATTTCGACGTCTTCGCCGCCCGCTACGCCAGGTCGGTGGACGAGCATATGGACGGAGCCCTGCTGCACCTGCATGTGGTAGACCCAGGCCCTCACCTCGGCGCGGCGGTGGATTCCATCACCGCCAGCTTAAAATGCACCACCTTGAATGTGAGCGTGGAGCCCCTGCCCGCCCATCCCAGCGCCGCCTATTTCGCCTCGGCCCGCTTTTTGGTGGCGGAGCGGCTGATGGAGTTTTATGAGCGCGACCTGTTCATCACCGATATTGATATCGAATTCATCACCGATCCCAGACCCCTGCTGCCCAGCCTGAGCAAAGCGGGATTCTCTTGCTACACCTATCCCCGATTTGGCCCATCTTCGCGCTATATCGCCTATCTCACTCACTTTTCCCACGCTTCCGGCGGACGGGATATGGCCGATGTCGTCTCTCGCTTCGTGGAAAGCAAGCTGACAGTGCCCTGGCCATTCAATTGGATGCTCGATCAGGCCGCCGTGATTTCAGCGCTGCGGTGGCTTCGCCTCAACCGGCCGGATATGACCTTCATCCGCATGGAAGAAGCATTCCAATGCCCGGCCCTCAGCCTGTTCCGCCAGCAAGAACAAGATGATGCAAAAGACGAGGCGCTGCGAGCCGTTCGTCCCATCATAGAATAGGGCGGAACCGTTGCCGATTCCGCCCTCCCGCATTTCCCCCCCGAGACAACGCGGGCAAGATCAGCCCTGCGGGCTTTTTCCCAAGACCATGGCCCGCTTCTTCAGCGAGCAAGCGAAAGACATCATGAAGCGCATGGCTTCCTGAGTATCCTTCTGGGACATCATACGCACGGTTCCAAACAGGCCGCCTCCGGCTCCTGGAATATTACAAGAGTCGATGGCGTCCTCCATGGCTCCCTTGGCTTCATGGGCCAGGGTGGCCAAATCCTCGGTCCCGAGATTGTTGGCCATATGCTCGATAAAGGCGAAGGCCCGGTCCACCATGGAATCCGTGGCCGCCGAGCGCATGGCGTGAACCAGATAAACCGCGTCGATCACGGTCTGAAGCACACCAGTGCGCTGCATATTGCCCAAAGCGTCCAACAAGGTGGTCAGCCCCTCCTTGACGTCGGGATCGTTAAGCTTGTCCACCACCTCCATGGCATTTCCGGCGGTACCGGTAATGCGTTCAACCATGCTGTCCGACAGGGCGTCGCGGACGCCTTGGGCCAGACGCGTCATCTCATCCGTATTCGGGATCTCGGTCATGACGCCCTCCCTATAACAGGCCGCGAGCCGACAACCAGTACAGCCGGTTATAGGCCAGCTTGAACCAATGGATCATCTGGGATGGCGGCCCTGGGTTGGGCGGCGTGGTGTAGTTGAACCACACATAGGTGCCAGAGCTCAAACCGGTTTCAACGAAACAGAACACCTTGCCGTCGTATTCACGGGCGAAATGGCCTTCCTGGCAGAGCGAGACCAGATTGTCGATGGTGACATCCGCCTCGAAGTGAGCGGTGGAGCCCGCTTTCGAGATGGGAATATTGGTGGTGTCACCCACCACGAAGACATTGGTCGAGCCCTCGCGATACAAAGTCTTGGGATTGGTGGGAACCCAACCGCCCTTACCCAAACCGGAATCACCGATGACCTGCGCACCCTGATGGGGCGGAATGGTAATCAACAAATCATAGGGCAGCGTGCTGCCTTCCATAGAGGTGATGGTCTTCTTTTCCGGGTCGACGCTTTCCGTATTGAAGAAGGTCTCGTATTTGATTCCCAGACGGTCGAATTCCGGCTTGGTCCAATTGGCCACCGGCTCCAAGGCGTGGAGACGACCGATGGGATAGGTGTAGGTCAGCTCGGTCTTCTCCCACAAGCCCCGGCCCTTCAGGAATTCTTGCAGCATGAAGGCTGCTTCCAGCGGTGCCACCGGGCATTTATGAGGAGCATTAACGTTGATGATGATCTTGCCGCCCTGGAACTCGTTCAAGGCAACGCGCAGCTT
Source organism: Magnetospirillum sp. (assembly GCA_043744055.1). Taxonomy (GTDB): domain Bacteria; phylum Pseudomonadota; class Alphaproteobacteria; order Rhodospirillales; family Magnetospirillaceae; genus Phaeospirillum. Next base: position 617 of record JAYTWE010000404.1, on the reverse strand, counting down.
GCGAGCGCCGTCCAGGTCATAGAACCAGTGACCACCTTCCTTCATGCCGGGAATGCTCTCCGGCATGATGCGAGAGCCCGAAGCCAGAACCAGATAATCGTATTTAAAGGTGCGACCTGCTTCGGTACTCACCTGATTTTTTTCCACGTCGATATGTTTGGCGGGATCGACGAAGAAATTAATCCGCTTATCCAGCACTTTACGCTGATCGCGGAACAGTTCGGCTTCCCGCATCCGTCCGAAGGGGATGTAGAGTAGACCGGGCTGATACATATGGGTTTCGGTGGTGCCCAACATGGTGATGTTGACCGCGCCAGAGCGCAATTCCCCGCCCATCTGACGGCAAAGACCATTGGCAATGATGGTGCCGGACAAGCCGCCACCAACGATTAGAATCGTCTTGGACATGAACTCCCTCCCTCGGAAGTGTTGATTCTGATATTTCCAACCGGCCGTCTTTGCAGCCTTAGGGATCACCCGAAAGCGTCCCATTCATTGCGTAGAAAATTGTACCGCTACTTTGCCTTGCGCACCACCACACTCCAATACCCATCATGCTCGCTGGTTTCGACCACGGCATGACCGACCTTGGCGCACCAGGCGGGAATATCGGCGGC
>JAYTWE010000403.1:0-2525 GCA_043744055.1 Magnetospirillum sp. | reverse complement strand
GCTACTCTTCTTCCGACCGCAGATGCTGGCGCAACGGCATGTTGCAATGGGGGCAGAGATGGCCGGTCTCCACCGCTTGGCGCAGGATCAGCGAGGCCTCGTCATCGGACAATTGCAAGGTGCGGCGAGTCTGCTCCAGCAGGCGGCGCTCACGCCCCTTGAGGCTGCCGTCTTCCAGCGCCTTTTCCACCGCTTCGCGGTACTCCTCGCGGCGGATGCGCATCTGCTCGGAAAAGCCCGAGGCCAGCACACCGGCGGGCAGGGCGATCATGCCCACGCCCAAGATGGCGGTCAGTGCGCCCAGCATTCGGCCCAGGAGGGTGACGGGGACCATATCGCCGTAACCCAGTGTGGTCAGGGTCACCACCGCCCACCACATGGCGGTTGGGATGTCGCTGAACACATGAGGCTGAGCCCGATGCTCGAACAGGTAGATCAGGCTGGAGGTCAAGACCAGGATCACCATCATGACGAACAGCACCGCGCCGATGGAGCGGGCTTCCTGACGGGCCACGGCCCCCATGACGCTCATGGCCATGGAATAGCGGCCCAGTTTGAAAACCCGCAGGACGCGGAGAACTCGTATGGCGCGCAGGTCCAGTTCGACCACGATGCCCAGATAGAAGGGCAGGACCGCCAGCAGGTCCACAATCGCCATGGGAGAGACAGCCCAGCGCAGACGCCCCCAGATCGGGTGATGGTAGCGGGGCTCGTCGATCTCTACCGCCGTCCACAGGCGCAACAGGTATTCGAGGCTGAAAATGGCCACTGAAATCAGATCAAAGGCATGGAAGACCGGACCATGGGCGATGGAGAGGTGCTCCACCGATTCCATCACCACCGCAAAAACATTCAAAACGATCAGAGCGATCAGGAAGCCGTCCATGATCTTGACCAACAGGTCCGAATGCCCCTCTCCTCCCAGCATATGATAAACCGTCCGCCGCAAGGTTCTGCGGCGGCGGATATGACGATGGCTTGGATGCGGGTGATGATGCGCGTTTGGAGCTGTCGTCACTGATTGACCAGGTTAAAGAAGGAACCGGGTGCAACAATATCCGAGCACGGGTAGTTTGGGGAAGGGGTGGCGTCCTCTTCAAAGCCATGTTCATATTACAAACACATAATAATAAACCGAACGGGGAGCGGCTATGACGCCGGAAGGTTCTGAAACTGCAAGAGAAACCGGATGTGTTGCCCTGGTTGGGGCGGGTCCCGGTGATCCAGATCTTTTGACGGTAAAGGCGCTGCGCCTGATTTTAGCGGCCGAAGTGGTGGTCTTTGACCGTCTGGTCAGCAAGGAGATCATGGATTTGATCCCCTCCTCGGCCGAGCGGGTCTATGCGGGCAAGGCTTTGGGGCACCATCATCTTGTCCAAGATGAGATCAATCAGCTTTTGCTGACTCTGGCGCGGTCTGGCCGGAACGTGGTCCGCTTGAAGGGGGGAGATTCCTTTGTCTTCGGGCGCGGCAGCGAGGAAGCGCTTTATCTGGCCCAGCACGGCGTTACGTTTGAAGTGGTTCCCGGTATCAGTGCCGCCGCCGGGTGTTCCAGCTATGCCGGAATTCCGCTGACCCATCGCGGCTTGGCCACCGGCGTGCAGTTCATCCCCGGTCATCTGCGCGAAGGGCATGGCTTGGACCTGCATTGGGACAAGCTGGCTGATCCCGAGACCACTTTGGTGATTTATATGGGGCTGCAATCCTTGCCGGAGACATCGGTGAAATTGATTAAGGCCGGTCTGCCGCCCGATACTCCCGCCGCCGCCATCGAGAATGGGACGACGCCCCGCCAGCGTCGGGTGATCGGGACGTTGGCCGATTTACCCGAGCTGACGCGGGAGGCGGGGTTACAGGCTCCCACCTTGATCGTTATCGGAAAAGTGGTCTCTTTGGCCGAGGATTTGGACTGGTTTCGTATCGGAGGTGATCAATCATGAAAAACGCGGCGCTGGTTCTGGTTGGTCATGGCTCGGCCCGCCATCCCGACGGCGCCGCGCCGGTTCTTGCCCTGGCCGAAGCGATCCGCCGCCGCGGCCTGTTCGCCGAGGTCGAGGCCGTCTTCATGAAGCAGCCCCCCATGTTGGCGGAGGCCGAAATCATGACGCGGGCCGCCACTGTCTTCGTGGTTCCGGTCTTTGCCGGTAAGGGCTACTACACCGATACGCTGATCCCGCGAGAAATGAAGCTGACCGGTCCCGTGACCGAGCGGGACGGTCGTCGCTTCATCTATACCGCTCCGGCGGGAACTCATCCCATGATTCCGGGCGTGTTGGCCTGTCGCGCCGAGGGCGTCGCCACCGCAATGGGGATGGAGGCGAGCAAAACGACACTGTTGGTAATCGCCCATGGCTCGTCGAAGCCGGGCGGGGCGGGGGATACTCCCCGCGCCATCGTCGCCGCCATGACCGCCATGAAGCGCTTTGCCGAAGTGGTTCTGGTCTTTTTAGAGCAAGCCCCCCTGGCGGATAGCTGGCCCATCCTGGTAAATTGCCGCAATGTGGTGGCGCTACCTTTGCTGGTGG
>JAYTWE010000402.1:0-2661 GCA_043744055.1 Magnetospirillum sp. | reverse complement strand
CAGCGCCTGCTGCAGACGGTCCAGTAACAGGCGGCGGTTGGGCAGACGGGTCAGCGGATCATGGTTGGCTTGATAGTTCAGGCGTTCTTCATCTTGTTTGCGCGAGGTGATGTCAGAGAACACCGCCACGTAATTGGTGATTTCATCGCGCTCATTTCGGACAAGGCCGATATTGAGCCATTCGGCGAACATTTCACCAGACTTCCGGCGATTCCACATTTCGCCTTGCCACTTGCCGGTTTCGGCCAGCTCTTTTGTCATGCTGTCGTAGAAGTCGGCAGAGTGACGGCCGGAAGACAGGATTCTCGGCGTCTTACCCAACACATCATCGGAGTTATAGCCGGTTAATTCGGTGAAGGCCGGGTTGACGTGGATGATTCGTTTTTGGGCATCGGTGACGAACAGGCCTTCACCGGTATTCTCGAAGACCGTGGCGGCAAGGCGCATGTGGTCTTCCAGGCGCTTGCGTTCCGTCACATCCTCGACAACCGCCACGGTATAGCGAACGTCTCCCTTGGCGGTGTCACGCACGGCGGTAACGGTCAGGCTGGCCCAGATTATCCGACCGTCCTTGGCGATATAGCGTTTGGTGACGTCGTAGCTGTCGATCTGTCCCGTCATCATCGCGGTACGGAGGTTACTGTGACGTTCGATATCGTCGGGATGAGTGATCTGGCGAAATTCGAGATTCTGAAGTTCGGCGTCGGAATAGCCGACCATGGCGCAAAACGCCGGATTACAGTGCACATAGGTGCCATCGGGGTTGGACAGCACGACGCCGGTTCCGGCATTTTCGAACAAAGCTCGGAAGCGGGCTTCGCTGGAGCGCAATTCGGCATCGGCCTGGGACCGGCCGATGGAGTAGCGAATGGAGCGGCGGACCAGTTCGCCGCCGCCTTGGCCTTTTACCAGATAGTCTTGGGCGCCTTGACGCAAGGCTTCCAGCGCCAGTTCCTCGTCGGCGGAGCCGGTCAGAACCACGACGGGAACCGATGAGGCGGCGCGGAGGCGGGCCAAGGTCTCCATGCCGAAGGAGTCCGGCAGGGACAGATCAAGGAGCACAACGTCGATATGTTGCTGCTGAAGAATCTCCATTCCCTCGCTGAGACGCGCCGCCTTGGTGACCTTGAATGGCAGGGCGGGGTCTTCGCGAAGGTAAAACTCAACCAGGCGGGCATCACCCGGATTGTCCTCGATGACGAGAACAGACAAAGCTGGGATGCCTGGACGGGGTGCGCTCATCGGATTTCAATCAGCGAGGCGGCAGGGTCACCACGGAGCACCAATATTCCTCTATGGACCGGACCACCGAGATGAAGCGGTCAAGGTCAACGGGCTTGGTGATATAGCAATTGGCGTGCAGGTCATAGCTGCGCAAGATGTCCTGTTCGGCCTGCGAGGTGGTCAGAACAACCACGGGAATGCGTCGAAGGTCTTCTTCCGCTTTCATTTCCGCCAGAACCTGACGACCGTCCTTGCGGGGTAAATTCAAATCAAGCAGGACGAGATTCGGTCGCGGCGCCCCAGCATACTGCCCTTCACGGCGGAGATACGCCATGGCTTCCACGCCATCGACCACGACCTTAAGGCGGCTGGTCATGCGACCTTCCTTCAGGGCTTCTTGGGCTAGGCGGGCATCGCCGGGATTATCCTCGACCAGCAGGATATCAAAAATTTCGGGTGTATTGCGCAGGCTCAAATCCCCCTCCCCCCTTATCCGATTTATCGGGTGGATGAAGGACTATACGGGGGGATGGAGACATTGAAAACCCAGCTTGCGCGTAAAACATGACAATTTCCTATCCCATGGTCATCCGGTTGAAAATCGGTTGGTGCGTCATCACCTATTTGGGACGCGCAATCCGTTGGCGACAGGAGGCATCATGACGAGACTTTCGCTGTTGATGGCTGTGGGTTTAACCATGGTTGGGGGGGCGGTTCTGGCGGCAGAGGTGGTCATTCCCATAACCGCCATTGATTCCACGGGAATTGGGAGCCAGATCGGAACCTTGAAGATTAAAGATGCCAAAGATGGGATTCTGGTGACTCCCAAACTGGCGGGGCTTACCTCTGGGCCGCACGGTTTTCATGTGCACGAAAACCCCAGTTGCGCTCCCAAGGAGCAAGACGGGAAGTCCGTTGCGGGTTTATCGGCCGGGGGGCACTTCGATCCAGACAAAAGTGGAAAACATGAAGGCCCCTGGGCTCATGGTCATAAAGGTGACATGCCCGCCCTGGCGGTCAATGGCGATGGGATGGCCATGGACTCCGTCATGGTGCCAAGGCTGAAAGTCGCAGACCTCAAGGGCCGTTCCGTCGTCATTCACGCGGGAGCCGATAATTACTCGGATCAACCCAAGCCTTTGGGGGGAGGCGGCGCCCGCATCGCTTGTGGTGTGGTGCCCTAGACCGTTTCGCGTTCACACGCGAACGGCCTAGCTTTGCCTGGGGCGGAAAAAGCTCTGCTTTTTCTGGGCTCAAGCGCCGCTCGGGCTAACGAGGGTGATTCAATGTGATTGAAACACCCTCTAAATGATCTCTTCGCCCTCGTGACAATAAGCGCGAAGGCCCGGTATGTCGGCGATGGCCACGGCGTGACCATCGACCGCCACGCCACGTTCGCGCAAATGGGCAAAAGCCCGCGATAAGGTCTCGGGCCGC
>JAYTWE010000401.1:0-3115 GCA_043744055.1 Magnetospirillum sp. | reverse complement strand
CAAGGTCGCGAGACAATTGCCGATAATGGGAGCACCGCTGTCCCAAGCTGACCAGCTTACCCCTTGCCACTTGTCTTCGGCCCGGCTGGCAAAGCGGATGGAAAGATCACGCTGGGTCTCGGATAAGATATTCACGGCGAAATGCCCGAAGGTCTTGAACGCCTCCATGGAGGATGTGCCGTTACCCAGGCAGAAGAGAACCATCGGCGGTTCCAGCGACAACGAAGAAAATGCGCTGACGGTGACACCAATAGGGGCTTTGGTTTCAGGCGCCAAAGTGGTGACAACCGTCACTCCAGAGGCGAAGCAACCCAAGGCCTTACGAAACGAACGGGAGTCCAAAGTCATGCGGTATCTCGATATATCCATTGATATGCTCCGAGATTAAGGGCGTTCCGGGCCTGAGGTCAAATGCCGCCTACTGGAAATACGACCAAAAACGTTCCACACAAATATTTTTGATCTCAACATCGCAGTTGACTCGCGACATCAGGCAGGAAATATAGCATTCTCCGGTTAAGGAAGATGCTCTGTCCGTCCCATGTGGGGCGGCGGAACAGGGGAAACCAATGTTTGCAATTATCGGAATCGTCTTAACGATCGTTTGCGTGGTCGGCTCTTATGCCGCTGGCGGCGGTCACCTTGGCGTTCTGTGGCAACCTTTCGAATTCATTATCATTATTGGTGCCGCGATAGGCTCGCTGATGCTTGGTAATCCCAAGTCAACGATCATGGGAATCATCAAGAATTTCAGCATCATCTTTAAAGGCGCCCATCACGGCAAAGAAGATTACATCGAGCTTCTGTCTGTGCTTTACGCCGTCTTTAAGCTTGCAAAAACCAAGGGCGATCTGGCTCTGGAAAGCCATGTGGAAAAGCCTGATGAAAGCCCCTTATTCGGCAAGTTCCCCAAATTTTCCAGCGACCACCATACCCGGACATTCTTCTGCGACTATCTGCGGCTTCTGACGCTCGGCACCAGCAATGCCCACGAACTCGAATCCATCATCGACGGCGAATTAGAAGCCCACCACAAGCATTATCACGAGATTTCCCACGCCGTGGCGCTGATGTCCGACGCCATGCCCGCACTGGGTATCGTGGCTGCCGTGCTGGGCGTTATTCACACCATGGGCTCGATCACCGAGCCCCCCGAAGTGCTGGGTCACCTGATCGGCGCAGCGCTGGTGGGAACCTTCGCGGGCGTGCTGTTGTCCTATGCCTTCGTGGCTCCGTTCTCGCGCAACATGCAGATGTGCTTCGACTCCGATCACTACTACTTCGTCGCCATCAAAGCCGGTTTGCTGGGACATATGCAGGGCTATGCTCCCCAGGTCTCCATCGAATTCGCCCGCAAGATTCTTCCCGATGAACTGCGCCCGACCTTCCAGGAACTGGAAGAGACGGTCACCAATCTGCCGCCGGATTAAGGTGTAAACGCTCATGGCTGAGGGCGGTGGCAATCAGATCATCATCAAACGCATCAAGAAGGTGGCCGGTGGCCATCATGGTGGTGCCTGGAAGGTGGCCTATGCCGACTTCGTGACGGCCATGATGGCGTTCTTCCTGCTCCTTTGGCTGCTGAACGCCGTCACCGAAGAGCAGTTGACCGGTGTTTCCAATTATTTCGCACCGACCATGGCCTCGAAAAGTGCATCCGGCGCCGGTGGCGTGCTGGGCGGCAAGGTCATCGGTGAAGGTGCTCAGACCTCCAACACATCATCCCCATCTCTTGTCCAGCATCTCCCCCCGACCTCCATCGGTCCTGGCGGTGAAGACCTGACCGGGTCCAAGGAATTCGCTCCCGAGCAGGATTCAGAAGGTAAGGACGGCAAGGACGGTAAGGATTCAGGCTCCACGGGTCAGAATGGCAACGACAAGGCCGGAATGAGCGAAAAAGACTTCAAGGAGGCTCAGGCCCAGCGCGAGCAGCAGAAGTTCGACAAGGCCAAGGAAATCCTTGAAGGTGCCGTGAAAGGTATTCCCGAACTGAAGCAATTCCAAGGCAGCATGCTGGTAGATAACACCCCGGAAGGATTGCGGATTCAGATCACCGATCAGGAAGGTCTGGCCATGTTCCCCTCCGGGTCCAGTGCTCCTTTCGGCCATACCAGGGCCATGCTGGATCTGGTGGCCCGCATCGTTCGCCAATTACCGGACAACCGCATCGCCATATCCGGCCATACGGACGCCGTTCCGTTCAAGGACCCTTCCGGTTATACCAACTGGGAATTGTCCGCCGATCGCGCCCTTGCCACCCGCCGCTCTCTTATTGCATCTGGCGTACCGGAAGGCCGCGTCGATCGCGTCATCGGCCGCGCTGATCAAGAACCCCTGGATAAGAGCGATCCGAAGGGGCTGCGCAATCGCCGCATCAGTATCATTTTGCTCCGCGAGAATGATATCGGTCCCACCAATTCTCAGACGCTGTCGGCCCCCTTATCTCGGACCCCCGCCACCAAACAGTAAGGGGAGTCCAATGACCCAGGACGATTTCTCCACCGCTTCCCCTTCCATCATCGACCATGTTCCCGAATGGGGCGATGCTTGGGGACATCCCCGCTATTTCCTGGGCGTCACACCACGCAGGGTCTATGCCTATCTTCTGGATATGGTCGTGGTGGCCATGTTGTGCGGCATGATGTTCATCGCCAGCCTGATCCTTGGCATGTTGAGCTTCGGGTTGTTGTGGCCATTCATGATGGCGTTGCTGGCATTGGTTCCCATCGCCTATCACACTCTGACCATCGGCGGACAACATTCGGCCACGTTCGGCATGCGCGCCGCCGGGATCAAGGTCATGTCCATCGCCCCAGGAGCCGAGCAGACCAAAGGCAAGCCAACCCTGGTTCAGGCCTTGATCCAAACCGGTTGTTTCTATTTGTCCATCGCCTTTACCTGCACCTTGATTTTGCTGGTGGCGCTGTTCAACCCCCGTCGCCGCACCGTACACGATTTTGTCGCCGCAACGGTTGTGGTCAATGATCCAGCTCAATGGGGCGGCCCCGGCGCCTGATCAAATGGTCAAGCTCTGGCGACGGGTGTGTCGGAACCCTATATACTGATTGTGCGATGACTTGATGTGACGAGATGGACCATTTTCCCTTAAAGCGGC
>JAYTWE010000400.1:0-5141 GCA_043744055.1 Magnetospirillum sp. | reverse complement strand
GCCTACCAGTTCACCAAGGCGGCGCTGGAGAAGGGGCACGAGATTTTTCGGGTGTTCTTCTATTACGACGGCGTCAACAACGCCACCAGCCTGGGCCAGCCACCCAGCGACGACCGCAACGTGACCAAAAACTGGGCCAAGCTGGCCGAGGACCACAAGGTGGATCTGGTGGTCTGCGTCGCCGCCGGTCTGCGCCGCGGCATCGTTGACGGTAATCTGGCTCCGGGGTTCCGCATCTCGGGGCTGGGACAGTTGATCGAGGCCGGAATTCAAGCCGACCGCGTCGTTGCATTCGGAGACTGAGCCATGGACGAAATGGAAAGCGGCATCGTCAAAAAGTTCATGTTCGTCAATCGCAAGCCCCCGCATGGCACCATCTACGCGCTGGAAGTGCTGGAGATGGTCCTGATCTCGGCGGCGTTCGACCAAGATGTCCATCTGGCCTTCGTGGATGACGGCATCTACCAGATCAAGAAGGGCCAAGCCCCGGCCGAGATCGGCGTCAAGAATTTCGCGCCCACCTATCGGGCGCTGGAAGGCTATGACATCGAAAAGCTTTATGTGGAAGCCGAAGGGCTGGCCGAACGCGGCCTGACCGAGGACGATCTGCTGGTCCCCGTCGAAGTCATAAGCCGCGCCGAAATGGGCAAGCTGATGGGCGAGATGGACGTGATTCTGACGGCCTAGAAACAAGGGCATCGAGCAAGGCGAAGCCGCTGCGCGGAAGCATTGAGCGACCCGGAGCTTTAGCGGAGGAGCCAAGCGAACGGAGTTCGCGCCCGGCGTCTGAGGGGCAGAAGAAACTGAGGAAAACAATATGACCATCTTGCACACCGTCAACAAATCACCCTTCGAGCGCAACAATCTGGACTCCTGCCTGGGTCACGCCCAGCCGGGCGACGCCATCTTGCTGATGGAAGACGCCGTCTTCGCCGCCATGACGGGAACCGCCGTGGCTGGTAAGATCGCCGATGCGGCCAAGACCTTCCGCGTGCATGTCCTGGGGCCGGATTTGAAAGCGCGCGGTTTTGACGCGACCCATGTGGTCGAGGGAATCACCGTCGTGGATTATGGCGGATTCGTGGATTTGGCGGCACAGAACAAGACGGTCAACGCCTGGCTGTGATCGCCGGAAGACTCAAAAGAACACCAGAGGAGAAATCGACCATGGCTTACACCAGCAACGGCGCCGTCATCGAAGCCGACGAAGAGGGATATCTGACCGATATCAACCAGTGGAACGAGGATCTGGCCGGTCAGATCGCCAAGGACGAGGGCGTCGAGATGAACCCCGAGCACTGGGAAGTGGTCAACTTCCTCCGCGAATACTATGCCGAATACCAGATCGCTCCGGCGGTCCGGGTCCTCACCAAAGCCATCGCCAAGAAGATGGGACCCGACAAGGGCAACAACAAATATCTCTACGAGTTGTTCCCCTACGGCCCCGGCAAACAGGCGTGCAAGATCGCCGGTCTGCCCAAGCCGACCGGCTGCGTATAATCGAGGTCCGGTGGAGCGCGGGCGTTCTGCCCGCCTCCTTTGCGCCCGCCTCCTTTGATCGAGAGCAGTGGGGGATTCGTGACGATCTTTTTCGCCATACTCTTCATGGTCGCCGCTGTGGTGATGCTGGTTGGATTGGGCTTGAAGATCGCCCAATACGCCCGCACCCCGGCGCCGTTGAAAATTCCCACCACTCCGGCTCCGCTGACCCGGTCAGGGGTGGCGTTGCGTCTTGCCCGCGAAGCCCTGATCTTTGAAAGCCTGTTCAAGGGCAACAAGCCTTTGTGGGTCTTCGCCGCCCTGTTCCACTTCGGCCTCGCCGTGGTTCTGCTGCGCCATGTCCGCTATTTCGAGACCCAGGTGGGGCCGCTGGTGGCTCTGGTCCAGCCGCTGGCCCAACCCGCCGGCCTTGCCATGCTGGCCGGTCTGCTGCTGCTGTTGGCGCGGCGGCTGGTGATCGAACGCATCCGCTATATCACCGGCCCCTCCGATATCTTGATGCTGGTTCTGCTGATCGCCATCGGATTCAGCGGCATGGCCATGAAATGTCTGGTCCACACCGATATCGTCATGGTGAAGGCCTTCTTCACCGGCCTGATGGTGCTGGACCTGCGCCCCCTCCCTGCTGATCCGCTACTGGCGGTTCACCTGCTGCTGGTGGCGGCGCTGATGATTATCTTTCCGTTCTCCAAGCTGCTGCATGCGCCGGGCCTGTTCTTCAGCCCGACCCGCAACCAGACCGACAATCCGCGCGAGCACCGCCATTTGTGCGACTGGGCCGCCAAGCTTGAAGAGAAGAGGAGCTGAGATGGCCGCCCCCTTCGAGACTCCCGAACTGGGCAATGTGGAAGAGCGCCGGATTCCAGCGCTTAAAGCCGGAGCCATGGCCGGGTCCAAGCCCTATGTCGCCGCCGCCACCCATCAAGAACCCCTGGGTTTCCCCGGCGTGCTGGAAGACGGCTGGGAGAAGAAGGCCATCGGGCATATGGGCGAGCTGCTGTCCAAATACCGCTCGCTCCAGGTCTTCATGGATATCTGCGTCAAATGCGGCGCTTGCACCGACAAGTGTCACTACTTCCTGGGCACCGCCGACCCCAAAAACATGCCGGTGGCGCGCCAAGACCTGTTCCGCTCGGTCTATCGCCGCTATTTCACCCCCATGGGCAAGATCGCTCCCGGCCTTGTCGGCGCGCGCGACCTGACCAAGGATGTGCTGGACGAGTGGTACAACTATTTCCACCAATGTTCCCAGTGCCGCCGCTGTTCGGTGTTCTGCCCCTATGGCATCGACACGGCCGAGATTTCCATGGCGGCCCGCGACATCATGGATTCCATCGGCCAAGGCCAGAAATACTGCAACGAGATCATCGGCAAGGTCCACAAGGTTGGCAACAATCTCGGCCTCCCCCCTCCCGCCCTGCTGAACACGCTGGAAGGGTTGGAAGAGGACATCCTCGACGAGACCGGCGTTCCGGTAAAGCTGCCCATCGACGTTCATGGCGCCGAGGTTCTGCTGGTCACGCCCTCGGCCGACTTCTTCGCCGAGCCGCATGTGCTGGGCCTGATCGGCTATGCCAAAGTGTTCCACGCCGCAGGGACTTCGTGGACGCTGTCCACCAAGGCCTCCGAGGCCGGTAATTTCGGCATGTTCATCGGCAATTACGAACAGATGCGCAAGATTTCCATGCGCATCCGCGAAGCCGCCCAGGAGCTGGGCGTCAAGCGCATCATCTTCGGCGAATGCGGCCATGCCTGGCGCGTCGCCTATTCCTTCCTCAACACCTTAGCGGGGCCTTGGGACTTCCTTGACCCCCGCTATCCGGTGCCGCAGCACATCTTGGAATTCACCAACGACCTGATTACCCGCAAGGGCATCAAGCTGGACAAATCCGGCAATGACGGCATGGTCCTGACCGTCCATGATTCATGCAATGTGGCGCGCGGCGCCCGCATGGGCGACAAGCCCGGTGGTCAGTTCACCATCCCGCGCAACGTCATCACGGCCAGCGTGCCCAAGCTGGTGGACATGCATCCCGACACCATCTGCGAGAAGACCTTTTGTTGCGGCGGCGGCGGCGGCTTGCTGACCGACGAGCTGCTGGAGCTGCGCGTCAAGGGCGCGTCTCCCCGCATGGAAGCGCTGAAGGCTGTCGTCGAGCAAGAAGGCGTCACCCACATGGCCGCCATGTGCGCCATCTGCAAGGCTCAGTTCACCAAGATACTTCCCTATTACGGGCATGACCGGGAAATGGTGGTCTCCGTTCACCAACTGGTGAGCAACGCCATCGTGCTCGGCGACAACGACTGACCATAAGCTCCCGAGGGCTAACCGACGAGCCATTGGGCGAGGAATTGCGGGCAAGGCCCGGCGCACCACGTGGTGCGGGAGCCAAGGGCCACGGAGGTGGCCCGCCCGGCGATTGAGGAACGAAAGGAAAAAAACCATGGCTGCCAAGACCACCGCCAAGGCCACCACCGAAGGCATGAACTACCGCCGCTATAAGGACGGTGACTCCGCGCCTCTGGCATGGCAGCAGGAAATCTTCCAAGCTGGATGGTCGCATAAATGCCCCACCTATGTGGTGCGCACGCCGCCTTGTTCCGGTTCGTGCCCCTCGGGCCACGACATCCGCGGCTGGCTGGACATCGTGCGCGGCGTGGAAAAGCCCCCGGCGGGACTCTCCATGCAGGAATACGCCTTCCGCCGCATGACCGAGGCCAATCCCTTCCCCGCCATCATGGGCCGCGTCTGCCCTGCCCCCTGTGAACAGGGCTGCAACCGCAACATAGTCGAAGAGCATGTGGGCATCAATTCGGTGGAGCATTCCATCGGTGACTGGGCCATCGCCAACAAAATCGCCTTCCCCAAGCCCGAGGTGGAAAGCGGCAAAAGCGTGGTGGTCATCGGCGGCGGTCCCGCCGGTCTGTCGGCGGCCTATCATCTGCGCCGCTCCGGTCACGCCGTCACCGTGCTGGAAGAGAAAGCGGAGCTGGGCGGCTATGTGCGTTACGGCATCCCCGGCTATCGCACGCCGCGCGACGTGCTGGATGCCGAAATCAACCGCATCATCGACATGGGCATCACAGTGCGCACCAAGTGCCGGGTCGGCACCGACATCACCGTGTCCGAGTTGGAAGAAAAGTTCGACGCCATCTTCTGGGGGGTCGGCACCCATTCCGGCCGAGGTCTGCCCATTCCCGGCTGGAAGGATACCGCCAACTGCGTTTCGGGCGTCGCCTTCCTCAAAGCCTTCAACGAAGGCCGCCTCCAGCACGTCCCCGGCCGCATCATCGTGGTCGGCGGCGGCGACACCTCCATCGACGTGGCCTCGGTGGCGCGGCGCCTGGGTCATATCAAGCAGGTCTCCGACCAGGACCGCATTGATCACGTGATCTTGGGCCAAGTGGCCCACGACGTCGCCGCCAGTGCATCGCGCGAAGGGGCCGAGGTCACCTTGACCTCGCTCTTCGCGGTGGAAAAGATGTTCGCCGCCCAGCGCGAGATCGACGACGCCAAGCGCGAAGGCGTCGATATCAAGGGCGGCATCATGCCGCTGGAAGTCATCAAGGGAGCCGACGGCCGCGCCACCGGGCTGAAGCTGTGCCAGTGCACCAGGGAGGGGATGACTCCGACTCCCATC
>JAYTWE010000399.1:0-2304 GCA_043744055.1 Magnetospirillum sp. | reverse complement strand
CTCGGTGAGATTGGTTTCGTCGAGCAGTGCGGCAAGAGTGCGCACCAATTCGCTGTCGATGGGAGTCTTGTTGCCCATTATGCCTCTGAACTTCCCTTGAACAGGCGGACCAGCGCATCAAGCGCAAGAATGTAGCCATGGCTGCCTAAGCCACAGATCATTCCCTTGGCCGCCTTGGCCACGTAAGAGTGATGGCGGAACGAATCCCGCTGGTGAATGTTGGATAGGTGAACCTCGATCGCTGGAACTTCCGCCGCCAGCAAGGCATCAAGGATCGCCACCGATGTATGAGTATAGGCACCGGCATTGATGATGATGCCCGCAGCCCGTCCCCGAGTCTCCTGAATCCAGGTCACAAGGTCGCCCTCGTGATTGCTTTGGCGGAATTCCAAGTCGAGTCCCAGGCTGTCCGCATGAGAGCGGCACAAGACTTCGATATCGGCAAGGCTTTCCCGCCCGTACAGCTCTGGCTGCCGGGTCCCCAACATATTGAGGTTGGGGCCGTTGATAATGCTGATGATGGGGGATGCGGTCATGATCCCACCCCCCTGCGAGGCGCGTTCACCATGGTTGGGTTTATAGCACGGGTCGGCGTGGGCGCAATGCTCAGAAACGAGAATTTACCACCATCCCCCATGTGCAAGTGTGGTCAGGCCATTCCTTTGGATATAGGATGATTGGGGATGGGCGGTGGAGATGTATCTTGGACAGGGGGATGCAATGAGATCCGTGTTGGCCGGGCTGATCTTGGTTTTGGCGGGATATTGCGGATATTGGCCGGTTGCCCGGGCGGAAGAAATTCGGATCGGTGGAACTGGTGTCGGCTTGGCGCTGATGCGCATCATTGCCGAATCTTACCAAGCGCAAAACCCTGGCGACACGATTTGGATCCCTGAAAGCGTGGGCACGGCAGGCGCGATCAAGGGGGTGGCGGCTTCCAAGCTGGATATCGGAATTATTTTGCGCCCCCTTCGTGACGGCGAGGTGGCGGGGGGTGTGGCGGAAGAACTGTGCCGGACCCCTTTGGTGTTCTTCGCCCATGCGAGCCGATCTGATCTTGCCCTGACCCGTGAAAACCTTTCCGCTCTTTATGAGGGGAGACTGGCGAGGTTTCCGTTTGGCGAGGTTCGAGCTTTGCTGCGGCCATCTACGGATATGGGGTTTACGCGGTTGGTCGAATATTTCCAGGAACTGGCGCCGATTGTCTTGGCTGCGCGGGAGACTCGCGGAACAAATCTTGCTCTGACGGATCAAGATGCCATGGAAATGGTCGAGAAAAGTCGGTCGCTGATTTCATTCGGGGCCTTGCTGCCCCTTATGGCCGAACGGCGGAAATTGGCCGTCATCCCCTTGAACGGGATCATGCCAAGTCTTGATGCCATGGCGGCTGGGACTTATCCCTATTGGACGCCGGTGTTTTTGGCGACGGGGTCTGCTCCCGCACCTGCGGCCACGCGTTTCTTGGAATACACCCGATCAGCAGTGACGGATTCCTTGCTGCGGGCCAATGGCTGCTTGCCCGCCATGGGGCACGGTAAAAAGTGAACCATATGAGAACCGAGACTTTTGTTCATTCCCTTGGCAAGGTTCGAAGGCTGTTCTCCGTGGGCCTGTGGAGCATCGCCTTCCTCTGGTTGATCGTCGTGCCTAGTATTGAGGTGTGGCAGCGTTACTCCCAGGCACGGGTCGAGGCTCAAATCCGCTTGTCCTTGGTGGCGGATCATATTTCCAGTTATGTCGCCGCTAATTTGGATATCTGGGAGTTCGAACAGGTGCGGCTGCCCTCGGTGGTCTCCGGGGCTTTGCGCGGAAGCAGCATTCAGCCCAGCCGTCTGGCCTTCATAACAAAGAGCGGAGAGGAAATTAAGCTTCCCAGCTCAGGCCCCCGGTCTGTTCTCACCATCACCTTGACCGATACGGTCAGCGATGGGTATCAGCCGGTCGGGCATGTGGTGATGGATATTGGCTTTGATGATGCGCTCTTGCCCGCCATGGTGCCGATTTTGTTCGGACTTGCCTCTGTCGGGCTGTTGATGTTTTTCATTCGTTTGGTTGGACGAAAGGCCTTGGATCGCTCTTTGGCCGTCATCACCGAAACCGGCGACAGACTCATCCATCAAATAGAAGAGTTGGATGCCGCTCGCGCTCAGCTGGCGGTGCAGTCTAAAAACCTCAAAATGGCCAACGAAGACATCGCCCATGTGGCGCAATTGGCGGCCCACCATCTGCGCGAACCGCTGCGCATCGTCTTGTCTTATTCTCAATTGCTGCTGCGCTGGCACTCGGATGCTGAAAGCGATGCCG
>JAYTWE010000398.1:0-2833 GCA_043744055.1 Magnetospirillum sp. | reverse complement strand
CTCGAACGTATCAGGGCGCACGGGAACGCTGCCTTCGCGCACGAACAGGCCGTGCTCGTCACTGGAGGCATCCTGGTTCACCAGTTCGGCGGCATTGGTGTATTGAACCAGGAAGTCACGATCGTATAATCCCAGCTCGATCAGCTCGCGGACCAGGGCCAGCAGCAGGGCGCCGTCGGTGCCGGGGCGGATGGGAACCCACTCATCGGCGATGGCGGCATAGCCGGTGCGTACAGGATTGACCGCGATGAAGCGACCGCCGCTCCGCTTGAAAGCGGCCAGCTCACGCTTCAGCGGGTTGGAGTGGTGGTCCTCGGCGGTGCCGATCATGATGAACAGCTTGGCCCGTTCCAGGTCGGGACCGCCAAACTCCCAGAAGCTGCCGCCAAAGGTATAGATCATGCCCGCGGCCATATTGACCGAACAGAATCCGCCATGGGCAGCGTAATTGGGGGTGCCGAACTTGGCGGCGAACAGGCCGGTCAGCGCTTGCATCTGGTCGCGGCCGGTGAACAGGGCGAATTTCTTGGGATCGGTGGCGCGAAGATGGCCCAGCCGTTCGGTCAGAGTCGAGAACGCCTCTTCCCAGCTGATGGGCTCGAAGGCGGCTTCGCCACGCTCGGCCCCCTCTTTGCGCTTCAAGGGCTGAGTCAGGCGGGCCGGGGAATACTGCTTCATGATGCCCGACGCGCCCTTGGCGCATAAGATTCCCTTGTTCAGGGGATGGTCGGGATTGCCCTCGATATAGCGGACCTCGCCATCGCGCAGATGGACGCGGATGCCGCAGCGGCAGGCGCACATATAGCAGGTAGTGGTCTTGACTTCCGACCGCCCGATTTCGGAATCGGGAATGGATGCAGGATCCCTCATGCCAACCTTACCCCCCTGTCTTCATTATCCTCGACCCTCATCGGGGCCTTTAGAACACTCTACTTTAGCCGCAGCTAATAAGGCAACCGGGAAAGGGAGTGGGCAATCGGGTGAAGGAGAATGTTCCAACAAACACGGTCGTCATTCCCGCGAAAGCGGGAATCCATGTGTCCACCACTGTGTTTTTGGGTCTGACCTCTCTTTTGTCCCCACCATGGATCCCCACTTTTGTGGGGATGACGAGACATATGAAGAAATGCTTTCCTTCACCCGATTACCCTGGGGAGGGAGGCGTTGCAGATCGAGGCTTATTTCTTATATTCTTACATGTAAGAAAGTTGGAAAGGAATTCCCCGTGGAATTGGCGCGAATCTCATTGAAGGGGCAGATGACCATCCCCAAGCGGGTGCGTGAGGCTGCCCATCTTGCCGCCGGAGACTTGGTTACTTTTGTTCTCGATGGGGACAAGGTCTCGATCCATAAAGTCGCCCCCGGCGGTGACGAATATCTGCGGGCCATCCAAGATACCCTTGGCGAATGGAACAGCCCCGAGGATGAGGAGGCATGGCGTGGGCTTTGATTCCTTCGACGTGGTTGTGGTGCCCTTCCCATTCACGGATAAGGCGGGAACAAAGCGACGCCCCGCCCTGGTCATCTCCAGTCCCCAATTCAACGGCCAACACGATCAGGTCGTCCTGGCCATGATTACCACCGCCAAGCAAAGCGACTGGCCCAGCGATGTGGCGATTCACGAGTGGGGCAAGGCAGGGCTGTCCGTGCCTTGCCGGATTCGATTCAAATTGTTTACCCTGGAGAAGGGGCTGATTTTGAAACGGGTCGGGGCGCTGGGGAGCAGTGACCGCACGGTGGTTCAGGAGGCTTTGGCCCGGACGCTGGCTGTGGGGGTGAGGTAAACAAAACCCCCCGCCGGGTTGCCCTGGCGGGGGGTAATGGTTTCGGCCGAAGGCTTATTCCGCTGCGGGCGGAGCCTCGGGGGCGGTGATGGTCGGCACCTGGGCCGCATCGGCTAGATCCTGCATTTCCTTGTCGCGCTGGGCGGCAATGGCACGCAGACGGTTCATCACCGCGCCGGTACCGGCGGGGATCAGACGGCCGACGATGACGTTTTCCTTCAGGCCCTGCAAGCTGTCGATCTTGCCGGAAACTGCCGCCTCGGTGAGGACGCGGGTGGTTTCTTGGAACGAGGCCGCAGAGATGAAGGAATGGGTCTGCAACGAGGCCTTGGTGATGCCCTGGAGCACCGGAGTGCCCGAAGCGGGGCGGCCCTGTTCGCGGATGGCCTTGGAGTTCTCGATCTCGAACTCGGTCCGGTCCACCTGCTCACCCACCAAAAGGGTGGTGTCGCCCGCTTCGGTGATCTCAACCTTCTGCAGCATCTGGCGAACGATCACCTCGATGTGCTTGTCGTTGATCTTCACGCCTTGCAGACGATAGACCTCTTGGATCTCGTTGATGAGATACTGAGCCAGCGCCTCGACGCCCAACACTTTCAAGATGTCGTGCGGCACGGGATTTCCGTCCATCAGGGGATCGCCCCGGCGGACATAATCGCCTTCTTGCACCGAGATGTGCTTGCCCTTGGGGATGAGGTATTCGAAGGCGTCGCCGTCCTCGGGCACCACCATGATCCGACGCTTGGACTTGTAGTCCTTGCCGAATTCGACGCGGCCGTCGATGTCGGAGATGATGGCGTGATCCTTGGGCTTGCGGGCTTCGAACAGCTCGGCCACACGCGGCAGACCGCCGGTGATGTCGCGGGTCTTGGAGGACTCGCGGGGAATGCGGGCAAGAACGTCGCCAGCATTGACCTTGGTGCCGTTTTCCACCGACAGAATAGCATCCACCGACATGAAGTAGCGGGCTTCCAGACCGTTGGCCAGAACCACTTCCTCGCCCTTCTCGTCACGAAGCGTGACGCGGGGACGCAGATCGGAACCGCGCG
>JAYTWE010000397.1:0-2970 GCA_043744055.1 Magnetospirillum sp. | reverse complement strand
GATGCTGAAAGACCAGATGGCATCCACCGAAGCCTTCAAAGCCGTCCACACCTGGGTCTCTGCCGGTGAGAACCTGCCGGAAGAGCTGTGCCGACGCTGGATGGAGGAAACCGGCGGCCTGATGCTCGAAGGTATCGGCGCCACAGAGGCGCTGTTCTTATTCATCGCCAGCACCCCATCAGCCATGAAGCCCGGCGCTTGCGGGCGGCCGCTGCCTTGGGCTGAAGCCCAATTGCGAAACACTGATGGTCAGGTGATTACCAGCCCCGACACTCCTGGCGATCTGTGGATTCGCATGGAATCCCTGTTCCGCCGCTACCACAATCGCCCCGATGTCACCCAAAGAGTATTGCGGGACGGATGGTGGAAAAGCGGCGATGTCTTCGGCTTTGATGCCGAAGGCTGGTGGACGCCTCAGGGCCGCTCCGATGACATGATTAAAGTGTCTGGCCAGTGGGTCAGCCCATCCGAAGTAGAGGAAGCCGCCCTCACGGTGCCCGGCGTCGCCGATGCCGTCGCGGTCGGCATTCCCAACGAGGACGGCCTCATCCGCCTGGTGCTCTACGCCGTCGCCGAGGTGGGAGAACACCCCCCGGCCCTAGAGGCGCGGATCATCGAAAGCCTACGAGCCAAACTGGCCATCTTCAAATGCCCGCGCAATGTCCGGTTCCTCGATGCCATCCCACGCACCGCCACCGGCAAAGTCCAGCGGTTCAAGCTGCGTGAGGCCGGGTGATGAAAGCCATTGTCATGAAGGGCTTCGGCGGGACCGAAGCCCTGATCTGGCAAGAGATTCCAACCCCCACCCCCACACCGGGCGAGGTGCTGATCCGCATTCGCGCCGCGGGCGTCAATCCAGTGGACTGGAAGATTGGCGAAGGTGGTCTGGCCCGGCTGTTCCCCTGTGCCTTCCCCTTGATTCCAGGCTGGGATGCCGCCGGGACCATCGCCGCACTGGGAGAAGATGTGAGCGGTTTTGCCGTAGGAGACCGAGTCTGGTCTTTTTGCCGCAAGCCAATCATTCAATGGGGAACCTATGCCGAATACGTGACAATGCCAGCCCATGCGGTGGCTCTCATGCCGGGCTCTCTCAGCTTCTCTCAGGCATCCGCCATTCCACTGGCCGGTTTGACCGCTTGGCAATCCCTGTTCGACGTGGCCCAGCTTCGCCCCGGTCAAACCGTTCTGATCCATGCCGCCGCCGGAGGTGTCGGCAGTCTGGCGGTGCCCCTTGCCAAATGGGTGGGAGCAACGGTGATCGCCACCGCGCGCACCGCCAATCACGACTATGTCCGCAGCCTTGGGGCCGATCACATCATCGATTACACCACCGATGATTTCGTCACCGCCGTGAAAGCCCTGGCCCCAACAGGAGTCGACCTCGCCTTTGGAACCGTGGGCGGTGATGTCTTGACCCGCAGCTATGACGTAGTTCGCGCCGGAGGCCTCTTAATCTCCATCACCGACAAGACCGACAAGGATCGAGCTGAAAGCCGGGGCATCCGGGTGAAATACGTTTTCGTCAAACCCGATGGCCCCCAGTTACAAAGGCTGGCAGGACTGCTCGACAGCAAGACCTTACGGCCTCCCGAGATCATGGAAATCCCCCTGACCCAAGCGGCGGAAGCAATGGAGCTCAGTAAAATCGGTCACGTAAGAGGAAAGATCATCCTGACCGTTGACTAAGACCGCCTCTCCCTGATCGAAACCGATCAGGGAGACCCTGGAAGCGAATCCGCCGCCGCCTGCGGGTCGTCGGCCAGCCCCCTGTCCCGTCTCGTCGCCCGCCTGACGGCCCATGGCATGGCCGAGGAAGCCGCCCGCGCCATCGTCCAGGCTCACGAGCCGGAGCTTGTGGAATGGGCCACCACCGACCTTGCCCGCAGGATCAAGGGCAAGGAGAAGATCGCCAACCCCGCCGGATGGCTCAGGAAGGCCATTGAGGAGGATTGGCGGCCCCAGCCCACCCTATTCGCAAAAGAGCAAACCCAGGCCCGCGAAACCGAGCGGGAGGCCGAACGGAAACGCCAGGAGCACGAGGCCAAGACGGCGGAGTGACGCAAGGCGGACACTGCCCGCGAGAGCCATCATGGCCCATATCAACGGACTGCCGGATGAGGAACGGGAAGCCCTGGAACATGGCTTCCGGGAGCACCTTGCCGGGACTGTTCCCGCCATCGTCGCCAAGCGCTTCGAGGGCGGGCCGTCCTGGTGCTCCGATCCGATCATCAGGGCGGAAGCGATAGCATACCTTCCGAGAAATTTGGAAATTCGGCCAAGCGGGATATAAGCGCGTTTTCTCGTACTGCCCGATCTGGTGAGCGATCTGTAGGGTTTATGGAAATTTTCGGGAAGTGTGGACGATATTGAGAACTTGCACGTCACTTTCAAGCAGTCGAACAAAGGCAACAAACGGAAGCTTTGGTATAACCGCCTCACGAGCGCCTATAATGCGCCCGCTTTCACGTATACGCTCTGGAAATTCTTTGAGGCTTTTAATCTGCGCTACGATTCTGCTTTCGATAGCAATGGCGGTTTCAAGGCCGACATTTTCCATGTAATAGACGAGGATGCTTTCGAGGTCTGAAAGCGCCTCGGATGTCCAGACGATCTTCATACGTGGGCTAACGGGTAGATTTTAATAAGCGCGCGGCGATCCTGGAGCGAATTTGCTTCATGGCATCCGCATGTTCAATAAGGGTTGTTTCCCCGCTATCGACACGGCGCATGGTTTCCGCAACTTTATTTGCCACCCACTCTTCATGCCCTGGCTCTTTTGCCATCATCATTTCTGGCAAAAGGGACGCCTCGGCGTCTTCCATGGAAACCATTATTCCAACGGGACGGTCATTCTTTGTAATTATAATCGGCTCGCGCTGCGCGGAGTGCAGAAACTCCCCGAAGTGGTTTTTCGCGTCTCGCGCCGTCATGACCTTCATGTTCATGGTCTTCGTAAGTGAGGGCTAATGG
>JAYTWE010000396.1:0-3534 GCA_043744055.1 Magnetospirillum sp. | reverse complement strand
GGTGAACTGTCCGATCAGGCGACCTACCAGATAGAACACCACCGTCATTCCGGGCGGATAGCTGGGAAAGACGCTATCGCTGACCGGATGGCCAGGGCCGGGGAAGACATCGAACATGGCCAGATAGCGGGCATTGGGCAGCCACTGGCTGAACTCATCCCACTGAGAGGGCTGCATGGACGCAGTGGCCAGCAGCAGCGGCAAGATGCAAAGCAGGACTTTGCCGCTGGACGCGTCCATGGGGGGCTCTCGGCGTCGCCATAGAACCAGAGCCGAGCCCAGGGCCAGCAGTGCCGCCACAAGGGCAATCTTGGTCAGATTCAGGTCAAGGGCGCCGCCGAGGACAATGAACAAGCTGGACACCACCGCCCAGCCCACCAGCAGGTCAGCCTCGGGCAGGCGTTTGCGACCACCCAGGGCGGCACCGATAATGATGAAGCCCAGGACCACCACCAAGAGGCCAGCCAGGGAGAGAATTTGCAGACCGTTGGGCAGAAACAGGAGTGGGAAACTGCTCATGCGCTGACCGTCTTTTCGATAATCTTCACCGCTGCGGCCAGATCATCGACCACATGATCGGCCTTGGTTCCTTCGACAAATTTCGGGCCATGGCCGGTGCGCACTAAGAAAGTGGTTGCACCCACTGCACGCCCCAATTCCACATCCACTTCCTTGTCACCGATCATAAAGGCTTGGGATGGGTCGAAGTGATGGTCGGCCACCGCTTGCTTCACCATGCCGGGAAGGGGTTTGCGACAGGTGCAATCTTCATCGGGTCCATGCGGGCAGATATAGATACCGTCGATAACCGCGCCTTCCGCTTCTAGCAGGGCATAGAGGCGGGTATGGATTTCTTCCAGCCGCGCCATATCAAAATAGCCGCGTGCCACGCCGGATTGGTTGGTGACGATCACCACGCCGAGATTCAGTCGGTTCAGCCGCCGGATCGCCGCCGCTACACCGGGATAGAGTTCCACCTGATCGGGATCGGACAGGTAGTGCTTTTCCACATTGATGGTGCCGTCGCGATCGATCAGCGCGAAACGTCTCACACTCATGTCAGATCCTTTGCAGCCGCGCGGCGAAGAATGCATCCATACCGCCCAGCTCGGCCCGGTGGCATGGCAGGGTGCGCAGATCACCGGCGGGTGTGATGGCTTCGGCCAGACCGCCGATCTCTTCGGCGGTGATGGGCAGACGGCGAAGGGGCGCGCCATCGGCCAGGAGGCGCTCGATCTGCTCGACGCCTTCCTGGGGCTCCAGGGAACAGACGCAATAGACCATGATCCCGCCGGGCTTGAGCATGGGGATGGCCGCTTTCAGCAAGCGGTCTTGAACCATGGACAGCTTGGTGACCTCGGCTGGATTCTTGTGCCGCGCCACATCCGGGTGCCGCCGCAGGGTTCCGGTGGCGGAGCAGGGCGCATCCAGCAAAATGGCGTCGAACAGGTCGGGTGGCGTCCAGGCTCCGGCATCGGCCTCCACCACGGTCGCCGATAAGCCGAGGCGGGCCAGATTGGCGGTAAAGCGGGTCAGCCGCTTGGCGGAGCGATCCACCGCCGTGAGCACGGCTCCGGCGGCGGCCAGCTGCAAGGCCTTGCCACCGGGGGCCGCGCACAGATCGGCCACGCTTTTGCCCGCCACATCGCCGAGCAATTGGGCGGGCAGGGCGGCGGCGGCGTCTTGAATCCACCATCCGCCTTCGTCGAAGCCGGACAGGCGCGAAATGGCGCCGCCGCCGCGCCGCCGTAACGTGCCGCCGGGCAGGATTTCCGCCTCCAGCCGTTCGGCCCAGCCTTCGGGGTCGGAGGCAACGGTGATATCCACCGGCGCTTCGGTCAGATGGGCGATGGCGATGGCGCGCGCCATATCCTCGCCATAAGTTCCAACCCAGGATCGCCACAGCCAGTCGGGCGTGTTCAGTAAGGCGACGTCTTGGGCGGCCACCATGGCGGCGCCGTCCCGGTCGATGCGGCGCAGCACCGCGTTGACCAGCTTGGTGAAGCCCGCCAGCTGGGTTTTTTTGACCAGATCGACGCTGGTGGAGATGGCGGCATGGGCGGCCACATCCAAGAACAGCAGCTGGGCGATGCCAAGGCGCAAGGCGTGATGAGCAGCAGCAGATTTCGCCCCCAGGGGCTTTTCGACGCAGATATCGATCAGATTGTCGATCTGCCCCAATCGCCGCAGCGTGGTGGCCAGCAGCAGACGGACAAAGCCGCGGTCACGATCATCCAAAGCCGACAGGCGGCTATCTTCCAGCACCTCGTCCAGCAAGCGGTCGCGGTCGAGAACGGCGGCCAGCAGATCAAGGGCGATGGCTCGTGGGGAAAGAGGCCGGGGCGTAAGTGGCCGGGGTGGGGCGGGGGGAGTGGGGGCGCGTTTGCTGTTCATGGGCATTTCCTTACCCGATTCCGCGTTGTGGGGCAAACAAGACGCAATGGAGGTGGGGAGCGAGGTGCTTCTCCTTGTCAAGCGAAGGCCCTTATCGTAGAAGGCTGGGGAACTTTGGGGGCGAGCGTGATGCAACACGAGCAAAAACAAGTCGTTTTCTGTGTGGTCGGGGCTCGCCCCAATTACATGAAGATTGCTCCGATCCATGCCGCTTTGCGGGCCAGCAGTCGCTTCGCACCCTCTTTGATCCATACTGGACAGCATTACGATCCCGAGATGAACGAAGCTTTTTTCGTTGAACTCGGAATGCCGCGGCCTGACGCCAATCTCGAAGTGGGGTCGGGGAGCCACGCGGTACAGACCGCCGAGGTGATGAAGCGGTTCGAGCCGGTGATGGATACTCACCCCAATGCCATTACCTTGGTGGTGGGTGATGTGAACTCCACCTTGGCCTGTGCCTTGGTGGCGGTGAAGCGCGGCCAGAAAGTAATTCATGTGGAGGCGGGGCTGCGTTCGGGCGACCGCGCCATGCCCGAAGAGATCAACCGCATATTGACCGATCAGATTTCGGATCTGTTGTTTATCACCGAGCGCAGTGCGACCGCCAATCTGGTGCGGGAAGGCATTGACGCCGACAAGATTCATTTCGTCGGCAATGTCATGATCGACGCATTGCGGGCCAATCTGACGCGGGCGGTGCCTCCGGCTGAAACCCTGACCGCCGCCGGTCACCCGGTTCCTGCGGAATTTGCCCTGGCGACCTTGCATCGTCCGTCCAATGTGGACGATCCTCTTCAATTGAAGGCTCTGTTGGAAACCTTCAATCGCATCGGTGAAACCTTGCCGGTGGTCTTCACCATTCATCCCCGCACCCGTGCCCGTATCAATGCGGCGGGCCTTCAGTCATTGCTGGGCAATGGCCGGGTCATGGATCTGCCGCCAGCCGGGTATCTCGCCATGCTGGGTTTGATGGCTGGCGCCCGAATGGTGCTGACCGATTCAGGCGGTATTCAGGAAGAGACCACGGCGCTGGGTGTTCCGTGTATCACGATCCGTGAAAATACCGAACGCCCGGTTACCGTCGATGAAGGCACCAACGTGCTGGCGGGCACCGACCCGGCGGTGATTGTGGCCGAGGCC
>JAYTWE010000395.1:0-10977 GCA_043744055.1 Magnetospirillum sp. | reverse complement strand
TTTATGTTTGCCCCTCGCCGGGCACGGCCTCCGGCCGCTTGGCCGCGCCCTCAATGGGCGCTGGTCACAACGTGCGTCAAGTTTGACGCTCGTTGCTCTAAAATGACACATTCAACGATTTGTAACGTCGGCATTCCGTCATTTGACCTTCGGCTCAGACCTTACTATCTATCAGAAGATAGATGCGCGCTTCGACAGGAGGTCACATGTTTCGCTGGAATATGTCCCTGGAGACGGGGATTGTCCCCGTCGACCACGCTCGCCGCCATTTGCTGGAGGCCATGGATGATTTCTTCCAAATCATCGACAGCCCGGCATTGACCCAAAAGCAAGTCGCCGAACGCACCGGGGCCGTCTTTAACGCTATGAAGGCGTCATTCACGGCCGAGGAAAAGTACCTGGGGACCCGCCCGGAAAGCGAGAGCACGCCCCATATGGACAAGCATGCCGGACTTATGCAGTCCTATGTGGATCTGTGTAAAAAGATGGTGCCTCGAATAAAATCGATTAAACAGGCGCAGCAGGCTTGCCTGGAAATCTATCGCTGTCTCGACACGGCGGTTTCCCCCCACATCACCGACGAATCCCTCGCCTACAAGCATATGACGAAACACCCGGTGAGAACGGCCGAACCGCCTATTGCCTCGCAAGCCTGAGAATAAACTTACCCGTCATCAGAGCAACCACGTTATCCAACGAGATGTGCTGATAGAATCGGCACCCCGCCAGTCCATCCTTGGCCCATAGGACGGTTGCGGAAAATCCGGTCCCATGGAGATCGGACACCAGCAAGTCGCAAGGAAGCTGCGTCAACACCTTCATGACGCCTTCAATCTGCTCGAAGCGAAGTTTAAAGCCGCCGCGTGATGCATCAACCATGAAGGCCCGGCTATCGAACCCCTCCATGGTGAAAAGGCCCTCGGCCCCACAGTTCAGCCTTTGCCAGGATCGATTCCCCAATCCCGCTGGATTTTGATCCAAAGCCAAATTCACCACCTATTGCCACGGCAAGTCTCATAAAAGGGTAGGCTATTCCGTGGTTTTTGTCCAGAAGACCCTGGACAAAAGAATAGGCCCGGCCTCCTCCCAAATAGGAAGAAGCCGGGCCATTCTTTTTTAGAATTAGAACTTCACGACAATGGCGGTCTCGCCCAGGATCCAGGTCCGGTCGGTCATGGCATTGTTGGCATTGGCGCGAACATACTGACGATAGCCAGTCCCGGCACGGGCAAAGCCCAGAGCACCGGACAGCGACACATTGTCGGTGATGGCCCATTCGGCGGTGAAGTCGATTTCACGAGCCAAGTTGTCAGAGGTCACGCCCGCATTCTGGGCCTTCTTATCGTAGTTATAGGTGTAGCCCAGAACACTCAGCTTGACGGTGTCGATGGGATTAATCGACAGGGCGACTTCATGAATGTTCACGTTGCTGTTGGAGATCACATAGTTACCGACGATCTCACCGATGAACCAAGTGCCGTAACCACGGGTAATGGCATTGTAGAAGAAGGGATCATAAGCATTCTTGGTGGTGTCGCCGGTAGCCTTGTCACCACTGAAATGAGCATAGCGATAGCTCAACTTCGGAGTGAACATCACATCCGACAGCTGGTAACCAGGCTCCACGTACCACGCATTGGCGTTAACCTTGTGGTTCGCCTTGCTGTTATTTTCATAGACATAGTTGCCGTACAGCGAGAAATCCGGCAGGAACGGCAGCATGTTACCGCCCACATGGGCCGAGAACACGTTCATGCCATCACGATTCGACGACAGCGTGTTGGTGACCGTCGCATTGGTGACGCCAGCGGTACCGAACTTGAAATTGCCGGCATTGGTCGCATCCACCACCTTGAAATAGGTAGCGCCCACATACCACTTGCGATCCGCGAAATTCGCCGCGCCGTCCTTGGCTGGCTTGCCTTCTTCCGCAGCCACATTTTCGAACCACTCGATATTACCGCCGATAATCTTGGTCTTGGCGCTATCGAACAGACCCGGCAGCATCTTGCCATTGGCCGACTCATTTTGCAGATAAAACACATCGGCACGAACCGGGCCGGTGGCAGCCTTTAAAATACCGGTCTGAGAGAAGGCGGAACGGGACTGGGTCCAGAACATGCCGCGCTTACCCTGATTGGTCACGCCATTGCTAATCAAGAAGCCGTCGGCAACTTTGAAGCTTTGACGACCGCCAGAGATATCAATGGCGTTCTCGTCGAGACCGTCGATCAGCTTGCCCGACTTCCAACCGCCGTACAGGTTCTCCACATCAATCAGCATGGGGTGGCCGTAGGTGGTGGAGATCAAGCTGGCATCGCCATCACCGCCAGTCCCGGACAGCTGCCCACTGACATCGGCGTAGAAGGTGCCGAAGCTCTCGGACTCGTAAGCCGCCTTCAGTTCGGGGGTCATGAAGTACTCGGTCCAGCTGGGCTTACCGGAGATGCGCGTCTGGGCAGAGCCCAGGTTGTTGGTCCAAGAACCGGCGCCAAACTGCGCCCCAGGCGAGGAGAAGCCAGCGAGCCCGCCGGTGAAAGCACCATCAATCTTCAAGCCATTGGCATCATAAAGCGACACATCAGCCATGGCGGGAACCGCCGAAAAGCCGACAACGGCGGAGAAAATCGCGCCCGAAATCAGGCTGCGGCACCGGAGATTACGTCCAACCATCACATACTCCCTCGCTGAACGAATAAAACTTTGGACCAACTAGCAACGCACATGCCAACCGAGAAACCAAATAACCGCCTGACAAAAAGCCATCTTCGACCGCAGCGGCTGCTGCTTTGTTGAGCAGCCAATTTGTAGCTGATTCAATTATAGGCAAACAAGGCGGATTCAAACATCCAGGCGAATCTCTAACCTTTCCAAAACCTCCTGTTGCAATGCGGCAACACTTTTGTAATGATATAACATTCCAAGTGAGGCGACGGCCTTGCTTGACAGGGGAATCTCACTTCTATACCTCTGATTCACAAGCGCCATTTCGAAAATCTAGCTGCCAATGGGCGGGAGTCTAACAACATGCGGTATCGAACCAAAGCATCCAGGGTATTTTCCTGCGCCCTCGCCCTCCTTACAGCAGCCTTCCCCCTCCACGCCGAAGATGCTCCCACCGCCGAGAGCACCGAAGAAAAAGGCTTTTGGGAGCGCGATACCCTGACCGGGAATTGGGGAGGTCTTCGCGATGATCTGGCCGAGCGTGGCTTGAAATTCACCTCCACTTATACCGGCGAGACCTTGGGTAATGTTTCAGGTGGTCTGCGCCGTCGCGGAGTCGCCGCCGGATTGCTGCAACTGGATGTGGATGCCGACCTGGAAAAGGCCATGGGCTGGAAAGGCGGTTTGATGCACATCACCGCCTATCACATTCATGGTCGCCAGCTGAGCGCCAACTTCCTCGGCGGCAATCTCATGACCGTCCGCGATATCGAAGCGGCCCCCGCCACCCGCCTGTATTCAATCTGGTTCCAGCAAAGCGTGATGGACGACATGGCGTCACTGCGCTTTGGCCAAGTGCCCATGCAAGAAGAATTCTTCACCAGCACCAATGCCGCCTATCTGACCAACGGCGCGTTCGGCTGGCCGGTGGGCTTCTCCGCCAATCTGCCCAGCGGCGGCAGCGGCTATCCCATCGCCAATCTGGGGGCTCGCCTGAAGGTCCAGGCGACCGAGGATCTGGCCGTACTGGCCGGTGTCTTTACCGGTGACGTGGCGGCGGGCACCAATGTGGGCAACGACGCCCAAAAGCGTAATCGCAGCGGCACCGATATGAGTGTGGATACCCCGCCGCTTTGGCTGGTAGAAGCCGATTACGGCGTCAATCAGCAAAAGGACGCCACCGGCCTTCCCGCCATGTTCAAGCTGGGTGGCCTGTATTACAACGGCCGCACCCTGGACCAACGTTACGACAGCAACGGCGTTTCCCTGGGTAGCGCCGCCACCAACAACATCACCAAAACCCACCGGGGGAATTGGGCCGTCTACGGCGTCATCGACCACATGCTGATGAAGACGCCAGGAACGGTCGATGGTGGCCTTGGCGCTTTCTTCCGCACCACCTATCTGCCGGAAGACCGCAACCAGATGCCGTTCCACTTCGATACCGGCCTCACCTTCAAGGGACCGTTCGAAGGACGTGATGACGATGTCGCCGCCATCGGCTTTGCCTTCGGCCGCATGAGCCCCGCTCTTGCCGCCCGCGATGCCGATGCCCGCCGCTTCGCCACCTCGACCGCCCCGGATCACGACTTCGAAGCCGCCTTGGAAGTGAACTACCGCTATCAGGTGACTCCGTGGTGGACCATCGTTCCCGATGCCCAGTACATCTTCCACCCCGCTGGCAATGCCGGTCTGCCCGACCGCCCCGCCACTCCCATTCCCGATGCGGCGGTCCTGGGTCTGCGGACGATCTTCAAGCTGTAGTCTCGACCCGCCTTCAAAACAAAACGGCCGGAAGGAGTTTCCCTTCCGGCCGTTATGGTTTCTATCCCCCTCACCCCACGTGGACGTTGTTTTCCACCACCACATGGGCGTCGCCATTGCTGTACTGGGTATAGCTGTCTTGCTTACCGTTCACGGTCAGATTGGACTGGCCATCGGCATGCCAGCCATTATCGGCGAAGTTGAGGTAATTGCTGCTAGAAGAGCCACCAATCACCACCAAAGTATTGGCGGTACCGGTCACCGAATTGGCTCCATTGGTCATGGCCAGAACATGGGCCATATCCAACCTGGCCCCCGTGCCTGAATTGGCAAGGTTCAGAATGTCGAAGTTCTGCAACGAGTTGGCCTGCAACTGCGTCAGATCAAAGGCATTTCCGTTGCTTGCCCCTTCCCAGACCAGCTGATTGTTGCCGCCCGAGCCACCATCCAGGAAATGGAATTCGGCATAATCGACCCCAACGGAATTATTGCCGCCATGACCGATAAAGACGTCGGCGCCGCCGCCCAGATGGAGAGTCTCATTGCTGCCCGTGCCAATGACATAGTCATTCAATCGACCGGCATGGCTGAATTCAGCGTTAGAGCCGATGGTGGTGACCGAGGCCCCGCTTTGCACCGACAGGCTAAGCCCGTATTGGGAGAAGGTCGGGTCCAGCAGCCAGCCCCCGGACACGCTGTCCAAACCATGGATGGACTCGAATGCGCCGGTGCTCGCCCCCCAGCTCATCAGGCTGATGGAGGTCGTGGGCGCGGCGTGATTGGACAAGTACAAATCACCGCCCAGGGTCAGGGTTCCCCCGACCATCAGCTGATCATTAAAGCCATAACCACTGCCGCCGAAGGAGAGGTCCATCACCAGATGAGAGTCGCTGGCCAGCACCATATCGCCGCTCACATCAAGTGTTCCGGCGCTCGTCGCGTCACCAGGATTGATGTAGCCATGGTTGACCAAGAGAGCGTCAGTGTTGTTGATCCCGCCACTGCCCTTGATCACCCCGGAATTGGTGAAGGTGGCATGGGTGGTGGCGGAATTGTCTTGAACCGTCAAATGGGTGCTGGAGCCTGACAAGGCCAGGGTGGAATGGTTATCGAAGACTCCCACCGTCAGGGTCAGATCATGGTCCACCAGGACCTGATTGTAGTTAATCAGGCTGTCGGCCACCAAGCTGTGGGTTCCAGAAGCAACCGCACCCGTTGCCTCCAACGTGCCGTGATTGGTCAAGACGCCATGGGTAAGCAAGGAAGACGTCCAGCTGGGGCTCATCCCATTGATGGAGTCCAGTTGAATGATTCCCTGATTGTCGAAGCCATGCTCCATCACCAAAGCCGAGCCACCGCTGCCCAACGCTTCCACCAGCAACAAAGTGGCCGCTGCATTCTGGAAGGCCACGCCGAAATAGTTATTCTGACCAGACAGCGTCATGGTGCCGCCGGTCTGGCTCAAGGTGCCCGAACCGGTCAGGGCGCCGCTACCGGAGAACCCCATCTGCCCCACTGTATTCAAGACTGCATTAGCCCCCAGGCTTATGGTGCCTTCAACCCCCAAATATCCGGTGGAGTTCAAGACGGCATCAGCCCCCAAGCTCAGAGCACTGCCACTATAGAGCCCCAGATAACCGGCGGTGTTCAAGACGGCATTGGTCCCCAAGCTCAGATTGGTGAAGACACTGATACCCGACGAAACCCCAATATCTCCCCCAACATCAATGATGACACTGCCGCCGATAATTGCGAACGTGGACGTCCCGGTCAAATTAAGACCGCCGATCTCGTCGGTGCCGCTGGAATGAGCAATAGCGCTGCCATTCATGGTCACCAGCGCGCCGGTGTCGCCGGTGATGGCACCGGTGGCGGTGGTCTGATGATTGTAAAGCTCAACCCGCTGAGTCTTGGCGATGGTGTCGCCACCTGCGCTGATGGTGAAGTTGAGCATCTCCACGCCGGTATAAGACGCATTGGTGGGCGTGTAGGTAAAGCTTCCCGTCCCGATGGCCAGGCTGCCATGCGCTGGCCCGGTTCCGCCATATCCGATGACGGAACCTTCTGGATCAAAGCCGCTCAGAGTTCCGGTCAAGGCGGCTCCCGCCACCGAATCCGTATTGGCCATGGTCACGGTGGCGGTGGGAAGACGATTGGCCACGGTAACCGCCATGCTGGATGACGTAAC
The DNA here is from genome assembly GCA_043744055.1 of Magnetospirillum sp. GTDB lineage: Bacteria > Pseudomonadota > Alphaproteobacteria > Rhodospirillales > Magnetospirillaceae > Phaeospirillum. Next base: position 4,361 of record JAYTWE010000395.1, on the reverse strand, counting down.
CTGGGAGCTGTCGGAAGACAGGTCGAGAACCTGCATGTTGAGGGTATCGCCCCCCACACCATTCCAGCCGGAACTGGCGGTGTAGGTGGCGGTCTGCAAGGCCGCATTGATCCGGTCCATGGTTCCGCTGACCACCATGGATGTCGCCCCGTTGGCCCCGGACACAAAGGTCAACCCGCCGGTATGCTGGAGCAAAATGGCCCCATGGCCGGAGTTCAGAGTGACTTGATACAGATGATGGCCCGCATCTCCGATAGGGTCGGAGATCTGGAGGCCCAAGATATGGCTGCCCGTGGCATCGGTGGTAAAGGCCCCTGCTCCACTGACCTGCGGCGCCTCGTGGATAGACCGCACACTGACGCCGATCGTGCTGTAGGTCAGGTTGCCGCTGCCGTCATCAATACCGACCACAAAGCTGTCGCTGCCGAAATAATGACTGTTCGGCGTGTAGACATAGCTGATTCCGGTCGTCCCGTTGGTTAGAGTAACAGTGCCGTGCGCTGCCTGCTGGGTCAGCGTCCCGGTCAGCGTAGCCGCCGCGTTATCGTGGTCGATGGCGAACAGACCGCCACGCACCACGGTGTCCTCGCGGGTGGTGATGGTGTCGTCATAAACACCGGGCTTGATGCCAATTGCGATGGGGGCTGTGGCGGTGCCTACGGCGTGATTAGTGATATCAGGCACGCTGGTGCCCGATAGATCATCCAACCGCCAATTGTTGACCAGACCACTCTCCTGCCCAGTCAGGCGGGTGTTCATATAGGTAGAAATTTCGGACTGGGTGCGGGCATAGCTCCACACCTGAACGTCGGACAAATCACCGTTGAAGAAGTTAGTGCCCGCCAAGGTCTGGCCGATATAGCCGGTACCGTTAGCAAGCGAGAGGGGGGGGATTCCTGTCGCCGTGGCAGCCTGGACACCGTCCACGTAGACATAGCCCACGCCGCCACTGTTCAGCGTCAATGCCACATGATGCCATAGCCCATCATTATACGCGATTGAGGTTCCAAAGCTGCCCCCTCCCTGAACGGCAAGGCTAATCAACCCGGAACTCATGGAGACTGTGACGCCAGACCCGGTGCCGCTGGTATCGCCAAGCGAGAGAATCGTCCTATTGGCGCCGTCAAGGGTACGAACCCATCCTTCAAGGGTGATCTCGGTAAGAGGATGGGTGGCCAGCGTCGAGTTGTTGAAGCTGACATTACTGGTGGTGCCGTTGAAATGGACCGCCTTGCCCGTGGTATTGACATAAAGCGGCACTTCGGTGCCATAGCTGGTCCCGGTGCCCAAGGTCAGGTCATGACCACTGCCGGACAAATCCGGCACGAAGGGATGAACAGGACCGCCGGTGGTGGTGTTCAACACCCGATCCATGGACCACTGAGCCATCAGATGGTCGTCGCTCTCCAGGGTCCGACGATGGAAGTCGTCAGAAATCTCGGAGGCCGAGCGCACATCGCTGAACAGCCGGACTTCATCCAACTGGCCGACCATGCCGATGGTGCCTCCCGGCGTGGCGCCCAGGTAGATATTACTGGCGCCGGTGAAGCTGAACGGGGTCAGATCGGATGCCGCGACCAATGCGCCGTCCTTGTACAGACTGATGAGTCCGGTGTCGTTGTCGTAACTGCCAGCCCAATGGCTCCACTGATTGAGCGTGGCTCCAGCGCCGAAGGAGGCCGAACCAACGCCAGCAACGGTGAACACCATGTTATTGGAAGCGTCCCAGGCCACGGACATTGAGCCGTTCTGGGCAAGCGCCGTCTGAGCCGTCCCCACCTGGGCGCGCTGGGCCCAGAATTCGAAGCTGAACGACTGGTTGGTCAACGCGATGCCGGAGGCCTGGGCGTACTGGCTGCCGCTGAACTGCAACGACGCACCCGCCGCACCAACTCCGATGGGGTCCACCGGGCTGGGCACTTCGATCCCGATGGTCTGCTTGGTCATGTGACCGCCCGAAACCACCTCGGCGGTGAAATAGTCGATGCCGTGCCACCCCGCTGCGGGGATGTAGGTGAAGCTGCCATCCGCCGCCACAACCACGGCGCCATGAGCGGTAGCGACCGAAGTTCCCGCCGCCCCGCCCGCCGCCGCCCAGGACGAGCTGACCCCGTTCAGAGACTCCGCCGCCAGCACGCCATGATAAGGCGCACCGTAATCGGCGGTGATGACGTTGTCATAAATCGGAGCATCGTTACTGACCGAGGTCAGGGTGCCGGTGACGGTACCATTGTGACCGCCATGGGCGTCGATCACAGTGGCCGCGCCGTTGGCATCGTCCAACCGCCAGTTGGCCAGCAGATTGGGCTCGGAGCCAGTCGCCGGGGCGTCCATGTCCTGCTGAATCTGGGCTTGGCTGCGCAGCGCGCTCCACACCCGCACATCGGCGATGTCGCCGGTGAACTTGACGTAATCGTCCCGCATGGTGCCGATCCGGGCCGGAGCGCTCACGCTGAGACCGGTGATAAGCCCGTCACCCAGAAACAGGGTGGCGGATTGGGCCACACCGTCGACGTAGAGGGCGATGGTGTTGTTGACGGTATCGGCGGTGTAGGCGACATTGTGCCACAACCCGTCGGCGAGATTGGTGGTGCCGACATAGGTCGCGCCGTGAGTGCCGCCAACACCGTACATCTCGGCCGCCAGCTTGCCGTCAACCATGGCCATCTGGAACCATGACGTCGAATTGTCCGGGGTAAGGCTGGCGAAGATGCCGCCATCCCATCCGGCGCCGCCGTTGGTCGTCCTGATCCACGCCTGGACGGTATGGCTGGCGAGGCTAAGGCTCGCAGCGCTGGCGACCGACGTCGCGCCATCGAAATGCATCGCCGTGGACGGCGGCTCGACCATGCGGGGCGCATTGGCGACAGACAGGTCGATGTCGTGGCTGCCCGCCCGATCCTCGATGACATTGCCGCTGGCATCAACGCCATTCCAATACCCCAGCAGCCCCTTCTCGTAATGCAGACTCTGATGATCATTACCAGCGATCTCGCCAGCGGTGCGGGCAATATCCCACACCCGCACTTCGGTCATCTCTCCGGTATAGTTGCCACCCAGGATCAGATTGCCAGCGGGCAGGGTCGAGCCGGTGAAGTGGTAGCTAAGGCTGGCGACTTCCTTACCCTCGACAAACAGGCTGAAGTCGTCGCCGTGGCGAGTTACCGCCACATGCGCCCAATTATCGGGCGTCAAGCTGGTGGGGGCCGTGATGGTCTGAGTGTCAGTTCCATTGGAGACGATAAAGGTCAGTTGCCCGGAAACCAGTTCCAGGTTTATGTGCGCGCCGCCGGTTCCCTTGGAAAGCAGGGTCTGGGTCCCGGTGATGGTGGCCGGATTAACCAGCGCCTCCAAGGTGAAGTCGCTTTGACCGAGGAAGTCCATGCCGTTGGTATTGGCGACAGAGGCGCTCTGGCCGCCATTGAACGTCATCACTGCGTCGTGCTGCCGTGCGCCGACCTCGATGGTCTCATTGACGGTGAGCTTCACCGATTTATAGGTGTCGCTCCGCCCATCATTGACCTTGATGACGAAATCGTCGTCACCCACATAGCCCGATGTCGGGGTATAGGCGAAGCTGCCATCGGCATTGAAGACCAGTGTACCGTGCAGCGGCTTGGCCTCGATGCCATAGGTCAGGGCCGCGCCGCTATTGTCCGACGCCACAGCCGCGCCGTGATAAACCGTGCCGCGATCCAGTTCGATCACCATTCCGGCGGTGGGAATACCACTATCGACCAGCAGAGCGGTGCCGACGGCAGTGGCGGTATGCCCGAGGCCGGAGCTGTCAACAACAGTGCTGCCATCCACGGAATCCAGCCGCCACATGCCGACCAGACCGCCCGGATTGCCATCCACCGGCGACAGACTGGCATTAAATATCTCGGCTCCGTCGCGGGCATAATTCCACAGCCGCACATCGGCGATATCGCCGTGGAAACCTTCCCCACCATTATCACTGACAGCACCGATGACCAGCTTGCCCGGATGGGCGCCGAAGTCACCGATCCCGACGGTATTGCTGGGAAGGGCATAAGACTGCCCATCGACCACCATGTGCCAAGCACCGTTGGAGTGGACCAGGGTCACGTGGCTCCACTGACCTGCGGTAAGCGAGGCGGTAGAGCTGGTCCCTATGAACCCACCTCCACACATGAATCCAAGCTTGCCGGTGCTCCCATCCAGGTACAGGCCATAACCGCTAAAGCTACTATCGCCGTTATAGACGATGAACTGGGTACCCGAATTGGTCCCATCCCATCTCACCGTGGCCTCAAGGGTCAGATCACCGGTTACCGCGACGGCGGCAGCGTTACCAACCACGTAATGACCAGTGTCGAAATGCATGGCGCGGAACGGAG
>JAYTWE010000394.1:0-4371 GCA_043744055.1 Magnetospirillum sp. | reverse complement strand
TTCCACCAGCATTTTGCCAGACGGAAGGGCGTGGATGGCCGGGACAAGCCCGGCCAAGACGATGGAATTAACCAATTCGAAATCTGGGTTCGTTGCCCTCTCGCGCCGACCGCACAAAGGCGACAAAGCGCGGCGCCCAGGGATTTGCTCCGACACTACGCAGATGAGCATAGGTGGCCAGCGTGTTGCGTATGATCAAGCCGTCCTGCTTCTCGGCGATGCCGGCGCCGCGCACCACCTCATAGGCGAACCGAGGCTCACCTTCGATGTTTTCCAGACGGGAATGATGGAATTCATGGGCGGGCATGATGCCGGGACCGTCCTCCAGCCGGGGCCAAGGAAAATCCGCTGTCTCGCGCAGTCTTACATAACCGCGCCCCTGGGGAGCCCGATACATGACGGCGTCGCCGGGAAGCAACCCCACCATGGCGCGGCGCTCTCCCTTCCAGATGATGGCGCGTGACAGATACATCAACCCGCCGCATTCGGCGTAGATGGGAAGCCCCGCCTCGCCCCTGGCCTTGATCTCGGCACGGAGTGCGGTATTAGCCTCCAGCGCCTCGGCCTGGGTTTCGGGAAACCCGCCGCCGATAAACAGCCCGTCCAGATCAGGCGGCAGGTGGGAATCGCGCAGAGCGTCAAAGGGAACCAACTCGGCTCCGGCACGGCGCAATGCCTCCATATCGTCGGGATAGTAAAAGCCGAACGCAGCGTCGCGGGCCACGCCGATGCGCAAATCCGGTTTGGGCAAGGCCGGAGCCATGGCGCCGAACACCTCGGTCGGCGGAGCTTCATGGGCCAAAGCCAGCAAAGCATCCAGATCAACCTGGGACCCCACCGCCCCGGCAAGCCTGGAGATCGCCTCGGCTGCCGCTTCGGCCTCGTTGGCGGGAACCAAACCCAGATGACGTTCCATAATCTCCATGGCGGGGCCGCGATGGACCGCGCCGAGAACCGGAATCCGGGTGTAATGTGCCACCACATCGCGCAGCTTCTTCTCGTGGCGGGGACCGCTGACCTTGTTGAGGATGATGCCCGCAATGCGCAAGGTGGGGTCGAAAGCCTGATAGCCGATCAATAACGGCGCGATGCCTCGCGTCATTCCGGCGCAGTCCACCACCAGCACCACCGGAGCCTCCAGCCAGTTGGCCAGCATGGCCGAGGAGTTGGAGCCTTCCAGATCGACGCCGTCGAACAGGCCCTTATTGCCCTCGATCAGGCTGATATGCGCACCGCGCGACTCCCGCTCGAAGGTCTCGCGGATGATCTTGGGCGGCTGGGTGTGGAAATCCAGATTGCGGCAGGACCTGCCGGTTGCCGCCCCCAGCCAGAGCGGGTCGATGTAATCCGGTCCCTTCTTGAACGGCTGCACCACCAGACCACGCGCCGTCAGCGCCGCCGCCAAGCCCACCGTCACCGTGGTCTTGCCCGAGGACTTATGAGCCGCCGAGATCAGCAGACGCGGAGCCGGACGCGTTGTCACACAGCCCCCGGAATGCGAGAGCGTGCCCGGTCGTGCCACATGGCCAACGCCATGCCCTCGGCCTCGTCGATAGAGGCGGCGCGGCCCATGGCGCGCAGTGCGATGGCAACGGTGCCGCTGATGACGGCCACGGCGATTCCATCCTCTTCAGTGCCGCTCCACAGAGCTTTCAGGCGGGACAGGTCTAGGCTGTCCTCATGAACACGGGTACCCGAGATCAATGCGGGCCAATCCTCGGACATGGGAACTCCGTCCACCAGGGACAGGACCTCACAGGCCTTTTCCGGCCGCCGCTCCACCTCGCCGCCCTCACCCTTGAACACCGCCATGCAAGATTCACCCAACAGCCGCGCCGCCTCTTGATGCACCGGAGCATAAGCCGGGTGGGAAACGCTGCTGAGAGCACAGGCGGCCCGGAAGGGATTGACCAACCGCGCCACGGTGTGAACCGGCGAACGCAGCCCCAGCAGATGACGCAGCTCCATGATCTGATGCAAAGGCGGCGACAGATGTTCCAGAGTCATATAAGCGAAATTATCCACCGCCAGCCTTTGCGCCGCATCCGAGGTCGAGGTGGAAACGGGAATGCCCAACGCCGCCAAGGCTTCCGACGTCCAGGCCCGCCCGGCGGTGTGGTGCTCGGAACCATGCATGAAGACCCGAATACCGTGACCGGCCAGCAGCAAGGCCGACAAGATGTAATAGGGCAGCTGACGAGTCTTTCCGGCATAGGACGACCAGTCCAGATCCACCTTGGGCGCGCCGGGCGGCGGGGTAACGCATTCCCGGATAGCGGCAGCCAGACCGGCGGCTTCCTCTGGTGTTTCGGTCTTAACCCGTAACAGGCAAAGGAAAGCCCCTAACTGAACCGGCTCCACCTCGCCTCTCATCACCATGCGGAAGCCGTCGCGGGCCTCCTCGAAAGTCAGCGGGCGCGACAGGCGCGGCCCTTTGCCGAGAACACGGACGAATTGGGCGAAGGGATGTTCCTGAGTCACGGGCAGCCTCTGTCTAAATCCAAATGATGACGGCCATATTAGTCGAAGATACCCTGGAATAGGGAAGATGCTTATTTCAGGAAGTTGGAATATGTCCTTGGATATCCAGACCGCCTTCGATACCGCCGCCCAATCCTATGACAGGCAGCGCCGCCAATTGATCCCCTGCTTCGATGATTATTATGCCTGCGCCGTGGGCTTGGCGGTGGAGTTCGCTCCCTCACAAGCCCGGATTCTCGATCTGGGGGCAGGCACCGGCCTGTTGAGCGCATTGGTGGCCCCGGTTCTGCCTGACGCTCATTTCACCTTATCCGATCTGTCGGAAGGAATGCTGGCCCAGGCGCATCAACGTTTCAAGGGGAGCGCCACCCAAGTCTCGTTCCGGGTGATGGACCATCTGGACCTGTGTGATACGGCCGCGTTCGACATCATCATGTCGGGCCTATCCATCCATCACCTGGAGGATGAAGGCAAGCGAGCCCTCACCCGCGCCGTGGCCACGGCGTTAAAACCCGGCGGGATCTTCATCAATGCCGATCAGGTGGCGGGGGACACGCCCGCCATGGAAGAGCGCTATTGGCGGCATTGGTTCCAAGCGGTCAGCGCCAGCGGCCTGACCAAGGCCGAAATTGATTCCGCCATTGAACGCCAGACGCTTGACCGTCGAACACCGCTGGAACCGCAACTGGCCTGGCTGCGCGAGGCGGGCCTGGCGCAGGTGGAGTGCCGTTACAAGAATGTGAGCTTCGTGGTCATCTGCGGGGTGAAAGCCCCCCCGTCGCCTTGATAATCCAAAAATTCCCAGGGAAAGGCTATGGGCAGAGGCCTTCGTTCTTTCAGGGTCTCACGTGAACTGAGTATAGAATCAAAAGGAGATTGGGGCATTGCCTCAAATGGGTGCGGGCGATTGCCCGGCACGAACAAGTCCGATCAAGCGCTCGCCACCATGAACAATCGGCGGAAGGGCAGCAAGGTCTTGCCGTCGGCGCGGGGACGATAGGCTTGGGCGATCCGGCGGGAATAGTCGGCCAGGAAGGCATCCTTCCAATCCAACTTATGCTCCAGCGCCGCCAGCAAGGGACGCAACGCCGTTCCCATGGTCCAGGCCACCACCGGATTCTCTCCGTCGAGCACATGGAGATACTCGGTCTCCCAGATATCCAGCGCCCCGACCAACGGTGACAGCAGATCATAATAAAAGGAGGGCTCACCCACGGGAAAACGCCCGGCCAAGGGTGACAGCACGCCTCGCCACGGCCCCGCCGCCGCCGACTCGGCCATCAGGGCATGAGAGGCGGCATAGTGATTATGCGGCATCTGTACCGCCAGAGTCCCACCAGGGGCCAGCATGGCGACCAGCCGGGGGAACAAGGTCTCGTGCTCACCCAACCAATGCAGCGCCGCATTGGAAAACAAGACATCCACCGGATTTTCCGGCCGCCACATCCCCATATCACCCAGAGTATAATCAACGCCGCCGCCGCCGAGCCGCGCGGCTTCCAGCATCTCGGGCGAGGAATCCACGCCGGTGACCACCGCGTCGGGCCAGCGTTGCTTCAACAATCGGGTGATATTGCCAGGGCCGCAGCCCAGATCGACCACGGCACGGGGCGACTCCGCTGCGATCCGGGCCATCATATCCAAAGCCGGGCGTAGACGAGGCTGAGTAAAGGCCGCATATATCTTGGGGTCCCAGGCCATGACAACACCTTCTAATGGTCCAGCTGAGGACATTTTTACCATACTCAAAAACCCTGCCAACCACGCATTGACTCAAGCGTCCTCTGGCCTTATACACGTCCGCTCGTTTTCAAGTCCCGTTTGTATCGGAGTATTCTCGTGAAGCGCACCTATCAGCCGAGCAAGCTCGTCCGCAAGCGCCGTCACGGC
>JAYTWE010000393.1:0-1993 GCA_043744055.1 Magnetospirillum sp. | reverse complement strand
CCCCGATGTTCCGGCCAAGCTCACCGGCCGCCATACCTATGTCCACGACTTCACCCTGCCTGGAATGCTGCATGGCCGGGTCATCCGCCCGCCCGCCATGGGGGCAAGCCTGTTATCGGTGGACGACGCCTCCATCAAGGCGATCAAGGGCGCTCGCATCATCCGAATCAAGGACTTCTTGGGTGTTGTCTGCACCAATGAATGGGATTGCCTCCGCGCCGCCTCGCTGCTGAAAACGAGGTGGTCCGAGGTCGCCACTCTGATGGGGCATGAAGCAATCCCCGCCGCCATGAAAGCCGGTCCCTTCATCAGTGAAGAGACCTTGGTCAAGAAAGGCGATGCCGCCAAGGCCTTGGCCGAATCCGATGTGACCGTTGTGAAAGCGGAATACTACTGGCCGGTCCAGTCCCATGCCTCGCTGGGGCCAAGCTGCGCCGTGGCCGATGTAAAGCCCGGCTCGGCCAAAATCTGGACCGCCTCCCAGGCGACCCACCGTTTTCGCCCTGCCTTCGCCGCCATGCTGAATCTGCCGCAGGACAAAGTTCGCCTGATCTATCTGGACGGATCTGGCTGCTATGGAATGAACGGCCATGACGATGCCGCCGCCGATGCCGCCTTGCTGTCCAAGGCGGTGGGAAAGCCGGTGCGGGTCCAGTGGAGCCGCGAGGATGAACTGGGCTGGGACCCCAAGGGACCGCCGCAACTGCTGGCGCTGGAAGCGGCCCGGAACTCCGACGGAATCATCACCGGCTGGCGCACGGAAATGTGGCTGCCCAAGGCGACCGCCAGCCTCCCCAATGTCCCGCTTCTGGCCGCCCAGGCCGCCGGGATCAGCCAGCCCATGGGCCAGATCACCGGGCTGATCAGCCAAAACGGCGACCCGCCCTATGCGGTGCCCGCCATGGAGGTCAAAGTCCATTGGCTGGCCGATGCCCCTCTGCGCCCCAGCAATATCCGCGCACCGGGCAAGATCGCCAATTCCTTCGCGGTGGAAAGCTTCTTCGACGAGCTGTGCGCCAGCGCCAAGCTGGACCCGCTGGTGGCGCGTCTGCAAATGCTCCAAGACATCCGGGGCATTATCGTCCTGACGCGGGCGGCCTCGCTGATGGGCTGGAAGCCTCACCCATCACCGGGTCCGGGCGGGCCGGGGCGCGGCATCGCCTATGTCCACTACAAGCATTCGGAAACTTATGTGGCCATCGCCATGGAAGCCGATGTGGACCGCGAAACCGGCAAAATCATCGTAAGCCGGGTGGTCTGCGCCCATGATTGCGGCCTAGTCATCAATCCCGATGCGCTGAAGCTGCAAATTGAAGGGGCCATCATCCAAACCCTGTCGCGCACCTTGCTGGAAGAGACCACCTTCGACACCAAGATTGTGACCAGCACCGACTGGGCCAGTTATCCCATCCTCGGTTTTTCCCAAATCCCCCATATCATCGTCGACCTGATCGACCAGCCTCACCAGCCTCCCATGGGTGGAGGCGAAGCCGCCGCTACGCCGGTTCCCGCCGCCCTGGCCAATGCGGTGTTTGATGCCTGTGGAATCCGACTGAGAACAGTTCCCTTCACGCCCGAACGGGTCAAGGCGGCTTTGGCGGATTTGAAACTCCTCGAACAGCAGATACCGTCATAAAACCTTCCTGATTGAGTCATTCCAAAGCAATCACCCGCCCCTATTCTTCGCATGTGCGAAATTACTGTGAGGCGAAAATGAATGCGTGCAATCATTGCTGTCAGTCGAGAAACTGCCTCATTGCCGAAAGACTGCACCGAATGGCCCTAATCCTCCCTATCATCAGCAAGGCTAGCGGTAAGGAATTACTACGCTCGCGCATCGAGCATTATCTTAACCTTGATGGATGCGTTTCGGCGGCGCTGGGCCTCAGCTAACCGCAGGGCAATCGGGTGAAGGAGAATGTTCCAACAAACACGGTCGTCATTCCCGCGAAAGCGGGAATCCATGCTGCCACAGGCACGTTTTTCGGCCATG
>JAYTWE010000392.1:0-7327 GCA_043744055.1 Magnetospirillum sp. | reverse complement strand
GGCCTCGGCCGCAGGGGACTCGGAATCGGATGTGATTTCGGCTTCACCGCTATCTTCAGCGCCTTCGACGCCATCTTGTCCATCACGCCGACGCCGACGCCGACCGCCGCGACGGCCTCGGCGACGCTTGCGCGGCTGGTCGCCATCGGCACCATCGGCCGAGGAATCCTCACCGTTTTCGTCGCCTTCTTCGCCTTCAGACTCATCATCGCCTTCGGCATTTCCGTCTTCATCGGAGGACGGAGCGCTGCCTTCGGCGGCATTCTCTTCGCTTCCGTCTCCGGGCTGACCGTCTTCGGGGCGCCGCTTCTTGCGACGACGACGACGACGTTTGCGTCCAGCGGCCTCGCTTTCGGTTTCAGCGCGTTCGGCCTCGGCGGGGCGCGGGACAGAAGCCTCCACGGTCTCGGCCTCTTCTTCCTCCTCTTCCGCCTCGTCGTCGTCGGAAGATATCTCTTCCTTCGGTGGCCGGTTGGCGGCGTCATCCATGCTGATGGCGGTACGGACGGGCTCATCCGGGCGGAATTCGGCCTTGACCCGGTCCATACGGTAAGTGGGGGGGATCAGAGTGTCATCGCCGCTTAGGAACACGCTGAACTCATAGCGCTCCTCGATGGCGGCCAGGGCGCCGCGCTTCTGATTGAGAATGTAAAGCGCGATGTCGGTGGACACATGAACGGTGACTTCGGAGGAGCGGCGGCGAATGCCTTCCTCTTCGATGGCGCGCAGGACGTGCACCGCTGCTGATTCCACAGATCGGACCAGACCGCTTCCGGCGCAGTGCGGGCAGGGGCTGAACGTGGTTTCCTGCAAGGAGGGGCGTAGGCGCTGGCGCGACAGCTCCAGCAGACCGAAGCCGCTGATCTTGCCCACCTGGATGCGGGCGCGATCATTCTTCAGCGCTTCTTTGATCCGCCGCTCGACCGCGTTGTTGTTGCGGTTTTCTTCCATATCAATGAAGTCGATGACGATCAGGCCAGCCAGATCGCGCAGACGCAACTGGCGAGCCACCTCGTCGGCGGCTTCCATATTGGTCTTCAGCGCGGTTTCTTCGATGTGGCGCTCCTTGGTGGCGCGACCCGAATTGACGTCGATGGCGACCAGAGCCTCGGTCTGGTTGATGACGATATAGCCGCCGGACTTCAACTGCACGGTGGGGCTGTGCATGGCGTCCAGCTGGGCTTCCACCTGATAGCGGTGGAACATGGGCATGATCGGGTCTTTGTAGGGCTGAACCTTCTTGGCATGCGACGGAGTCAGCATGCGCATGTAGTCCTTGGCCAGGCGATAGCCTTCATCGCCATCCACCAGCACTTCGTCGATATCGCGGGAATAGAGGTCGCGGATCGAACGCTTAATCAGGCTGGCTTCTTCATAGACCAGATCGGGGGCGCTGGATTTCAGCGTCAGTTCACGGACACTGTCCCACATGCGCAGCAGGTATTCGTAGTCGCGGCGGATTTCGGTCTTGGAGCGTTCCGAGCCAGCGGTACGCACAATCACCGCCATTCCGTCGGGAATATCCATCTCGTTGGCGATGGCTTTGAGGCGGCGGCGGTCGGTGGAGTTGACGATCTTACGCGACACTCCGCCGCCACGCGCGGTGTTGGGCATCAAGACGCAGTAACGACCGGCCAGGGACAGATAGGTGGTGAGCGCCGCACCCTTATTGCCGCGTTCTTCCTTGACCACCTGGACCAGCATGATCTGGCGGCGCTTGATGACTTCCTGAATTTTGTAATGGCGCAGCAGACGGGCGCGACGGCGCTCGTTATCCGCATCGTCATCGCCGCCGACGCTTTCCACCTGACGCTTGCGTTCGGGCTGCTCGGATTCGGCACTGTCCTTAGGGGGCTCTTCGGAAGAGGCTTCTTCCGAAGAAACTGCTTCTGGCGAAGCTTCGTCTTGGGGCGCTTCGTTCGAGCTGTCTTGGGGGGCATCCTCGACGGAGGGACCATCGGCGGCCTCGGCCACGGCCTCGGCGGCCAAATGACCTTCTCCCACCGGCTCGACGTCATCGCGCTCGCCACTGGCTTCGCGCATCACTTCGGCACGCTGGGCGGCCAAAAGGGCCTGCCTGTCGGCAACGGGGATCTGGAAATAATCCGGGTGGATTTCACTGAAGGCCAGGAAGCCATGGCGATTGCCGCCATATTCCACAAAGGCCGCCTGGAGCGAAGGCTCCACCCGCACGACCTTGGCCAGATAGATATTACCCTTTAATTGCCGCTTGGTGGATGTTTCAACATCCAGCTCTTCCAGGCGGGTTCCATTGACCACCACAACCCGGGTCTCTTCCGGGTGGGTGGCGTCGATCAACATACGTTTGACCATAAAATCCATAACTCCGTGGCGCTGCCCGCGACGCGCTGTGCGCATGGGGGCTGCTGTCTGATCCAGCGAAGCCGGCGCGCGGGAACGCGCGACCGCAAGGTCCGCCTAAAAGCGATTCCACAATCCTGGTGTTTTGGATGGGCATCATAGTGGCGATATACCTGATCGCGGGCGTCACGCCCGGCTTCGAATTCGGGTCTGGCATCGCGGACCGAGGAGTGGCGTTTCGCCTGACGTCGCATGAAGTGCGAAGGGGCGCGAAACCACCGTCCGGGATTGGACGCTCGGATATGTGCGTGCTCATGGGATGTCAAAATAGCCGCAGTGAGTCGTTTCGACAACGATCTTGTTGAGGTCAAGATCAGATGGTTGTCCGATGTGGGGCGAAGATTGTCGGATTTCGATGAAGAGTCTGCTGAATCAATGACTTTTGAGTTGAGCTTGAGTCTTTCTCTGCGTTATAGCTGTCGTTGTATCGCCATTCGTGGCCGATGAAGATGGGGCCTATGATTCCGCGTCGCCTGAAAGCTTTGACCGCCACGGTTCTGATCGTGCTGATCGCCCTGTCTTCGGGGCGTGCAGGGGCGGCTACGGCTTCGGGCTCTCGGCTGGGCATCCATGGTGACGGCGTTACCCGCTTTGTCATGGATCTGTCCGAGAGTATTGCCTTCAGCGTCACGACCAAGGCCGATCCTTACCGCATCGTGATCGAGGCTCCCGGTGTGCAGTGGTTAGGCGCCAATACCATCACCAAGCCTTGGGGCGCGGTGAATGGTATGCGAGCCGAGGATGACCGTATCACGCTCGACCTTCGCAAACCGGCCGTGGTGAAAGGTGCATTCATTATCGCGCCGCGCGACGGCCTGGGGTGGCGGCTGGTGGTTGATCTCTCGGAGACCACTCGGGAGGCTTTTTTGTCTTCGGTGGATGGCGCACCGGCGCTGAAGCCGCCGAAAAGCAAATCGGCTGGCCCGATTCCAGCTCCGGCCTCTGCCTCGACCAAGCTCATCCCACCAAAGCCCGCTCCCGCCGTTAAAACCGCGCCGCCGATGGTGGAGGAAATCAGTCCGGCCCCGGTCGCAGAGGTGCCGCAGATTGCCCCCGTGGACCGTCCGCAATCCAAGATCGTCGTCACCAGCCCGAATGCGCCAGTGTCAATGGCGGCGCCGGTTGTTGATCCAGTGGTGACGTCCCCCGTGGCCGTGCCAACTCCCGTTGTGGAACCGGCGGCAGCACCTCGCGTCCTCACGGCTCCCCGTCCGGTGGAAAAGTCCGCGCGTGGGAATCCCATTTTGTCAGCTCCCATGCCGCCTCCGCCTGAACGCCCGGCGCCGGTTCCGGTTCAGGCTGCTCCTGCTTCTGTGGTTCAGGCGCCTCCGGCTCCGGTTCAGCCCCCCTTGCTTCAGGCCGTGACCGCCCCCGCACCAAGTCAAACCGCCGCCCCCAAGGGAGAGAGCCTGGCCAAGGCCCGCGATGGCGTGCCGGTGATCGTGATTGATCCCGGCCATGGCGGCGTCGATCCCGGCGCAACCGGCGTATCGGGCATCTATGAAAAGCACATCACCTTGGCCATGGCCCGCGAGATGAAGGCGGTTTTGGAAAAGAACGGGCGTTACCGGGTTCATCTGACCCGTGACCGTGATGTTTTTATCCGGCTGCGCGACCGTGTCGCCATCGCGAGAAGCCAAGGTGCGGATCTGTTTATCTCGCTTCATGCTGACGCGGTGCAAAATCCGCAGATCCGGGGGTTGTCGGTTTATACCTTGTCCCAGAATGCTTCCGATAACGAAGCGCAGACGCTGGCGGAAAAGGAAAACAAGGCAGACCTTATCGCCGGAGTGGACCTGACTCATGAAACGCCTGATGTCGCGGGTATTCTCATTGATCTGGCCCAGCGCGAGACCATGAACCGCTCGGCTGGGTTCGCCACCGAACTGGTGGATGAGGTCGGGCAGGAAATGGACCTCCTCGGCAATACGCATCGGTTCGCCGGATTCGCGGTGCTGAAGGCGCCTGATGTGCCTGCGGTGCTGGTGGAGATGGGCTATCTGTCCAATGACTTCGAGGAAAAGCAGCTGCGTCAGCCGCAGTATCGCGCTCGACTTGCCAAGGCTATCGCCACAGCGGTGGAGCGGTATTTTCCGTCCTCGCTCAAGGCGAAGCGACCGTAGTGCGCGGCGTGATCGCCCTGGCCGCATTGGCCGTCATCTTGTTATTTCCGGTCGCCCCCGTATGGGCCGAGCCTAAGCCTGAAAATCTCTGCCTGACGTGTCTTCGGCCGGAACCGGCCTGTTGGATGGCGGTCTATCGTTGGCAGGACTACAATTTAAAAGGGGGGGTTGGAACCACCGTGGTGGTCACCGCTGGCGCTCCCCCCAATGAAGACGATAAGGAACTTGCTCGGCGAAAGTTGATGCGGACCCTGCCGTCCACCACCACAATCGCCATCACGAAGAACAGCCGGATCGCCTGTCCGCCCGGTGCGCGGGTGGAATAGGGCGTGCCCGAAGTCTATGACAAGCTGTCACTGAATCACGCTTGCGAGTCCGAGTGGCGCTTGACGAAGGCGGCTCCAAAGAGATACCACCGGCTCAGACCGGCCGATGGCCTGCCGGAGTCGATTGGACTCGTTTGCGATGTTTCGCTTCTTTCTCGGCGTCTTTTCCCTCTTGATCCTGCTGGCCATCGTGGCGGCGGGTGGAACCTTATTCGTGTTCTGGCATTTCGGCAGGGGATTGCCGGACTATCACCAGCTGGCCCATTACGAGCCCCCCATCACCACGCGCGTCTATGGTGGCGATGGCCGTCTGGTGGCGGAATATGCGGTGGAGAAACGGATCTTCGTTCCGCTTTACGCCATTCCGCAGCAGGTGAAGGATGCCTTCCTGTCGGCCGAAGATAAGAATTTCTATACCCATGCCGGTATTGATCCGGTGGGTATCGCCCGCGCCATCGTGGTCAATGCCCGCAATCGCGGCATGGGGGGCGATCGCCGTCCGGTGGGCGCATCGACCATTACCCAGCAAGTGGCCAAGAACTTTCTGCTGACCAATGAAGTGTCCATCGAGCGCAAGGTGAAGGAGGCGATTCTTGCCCTGCGGATCGAGCGAACCTTCTCCAAGGATCATATTCTCGAACTTTATCTGAACGAGATTTATCTTGGCGTAGGTTCCTACGGCGTTGCCGCCGCCGCCCTGAATTATTTCGACAAAGGGCTGGACGAGTTGACACCGGCCGAGGCCGCTTATCTGGCGGCTTTGCCGAAGGCTCCCAACAATTATAATCCTCATCGCCACTACCAGGCCGCCAAGGAGCGCCGGGACTGGGTACTGGGACGGATGTTCGATGACGGCAAGCTGACCCAGGCTGAGTATCAGGCCAATATAGTCCTGCCGCTGGATGTGCGCTCACGCAAGGAAATGCAGGCCACCCAGGGGGCCGACTACTTCGCCGAGGATATCCGCCGCGAGTTGCAAAGCAAATTCGGTGAAGGCGCTTTGTATAAGGGCGGGCTGGTGGTGCGTTCCTCCATGGACGCCAATCTTCAGGCGATGGCCTCGAAGGTGCTGCGTCAGGGCTTGGCCAATTATGACCGCCGTCACGGTTATCGCGGCCCGCTGGCGCGGGTTACCGCCGGAGCCGGTTGGCCGCAGCAACTGGCCGCCGTGCCACGTCCTGGCGGTGCGAACGAGGCCTGGGAGACCGCCGTCGTGATTGGTCTTTCCGATGCCGAAGCCACTTTGGGCCTGTCGGGCAATCGCACCGGTAAGCTGCCTTTCGCCGAGATGAAATGGGCGCGCCCAACCCTGGAGAGGCAGACCATGGGGCCGATGCCGCGCCGTCCGGGCGATGTCTTGGCTCAAGGCGACGTGATCTTGGTGGAGCCGGTGGTCAAGGCTGACGATGGTCATGCCTATCCTCCCAATACGCTCAGTCTGCGCCAGATTCCCAAAGTGGAAGGCGCTTTGGTCGCCATTGATCCCCATACCGGTCGTGTCTTGGCCATGGTGGGGGGGTGGTCCTATGGCAAAAGCCAATTCAATCGAGCCAGTCAGGCGTTGCGTCAGCCGGGCTCCGCCTTCAAGCCCTTCATCTATCTGTCGGCGCTGGAAAGCGGCTATACGCCATCCTCGCTGGTTCTGGATGCTCCCATTGCCTTGCCGCAAGGTCCCGGTCTGCCACTGTGGCGTCCCAAAAACTACAGTGATGATTATCTGGGGCCGACGACTTTGCGCGTCGGCATCGAGAAGTCGCGGAATCTGATGACGGTGCGCCTGGCCCAGGCTTTGGGTATGGACAAGGTCGCCGATTATTCTCAGCGCTTTGGAATTTACGACAACCTGCCGCGTCAGTTGTCCATGGCGTTGGGCGCGGGGGAAACTACCCCGCTGAAGCTGACTGCCGCCTATGCCATGTTGGTCAATGGCGGCAAAAGGATTCGTCCGACCCTGGTCGATCGGATTCAAGATCGCAATGGCAAGACCATCTTCAGCCATGATCTACGCTTTTGCGAGGGCTGTTCGACTCCGAGGTTCAGCGGTCAGGATATGCCGATCCTCCCCGATATTCGCGAGCAGTTGGTTGATCCGGTCTCCGCCTATCAGATGGTCAGCATTATGGAAGGCGTGGTTCAGCGCGGCACCGGCACGTCCATTAAGGCCGTGGGTAAGCCGTTAGCAGGTAAGACCGGGACCTCCAATGATTCCAACGATGTCTGGTTCGTTGGGTTCTCTCCCGATTTGGCCGTCGGAGTGTTCGTGGGGTTTGACGACCCGGCAACACTGGGTCCTAAGGAAACCGGAGGCTCCATCGCCGCTCCCATCTTCCGCGATTTTATGATGGAAGCGTTGAAGGATAAGCCGCCGACGCCGTTCCGCGTTCCTCCGGGGGTTCGGTTGGTGCGCGTCAACGCTCCCACCGGCAAGCCCGCCATGCCGGGAGATGCCAAGGCCATCTATGAGGCCTTCAAGGATACGGACCGCATGCCGGGTGA
>JAYTWE010000391.1:0-2511 GCA_043744055.1 Magnetospirillum sp. | reverse complement strand
AGGTGGATGTGGACGCCCTGTGCGACGGCCATCAGGTCTATGTGGCCGGGATCATGCAGCATATCGAGGAAGCTGGAATTCATTCCGGCGATTCCGCCTGCTCGCTACCGCCCTACTCCTTGGATCACGCCACCATCGTGGAATTGGAGCGTCAGACCGCCGCCCTGGCCAAGGCCTTGAACGTGGTCGGCCTGATGAACTGCCAATACGCCATCAAGGACGGCGATATCTACATCTTGGAAGTCAACCCACGCGCCAGCCGCACCGTCCCCTTCGTGGCCAAGGCCACCGGGGTGCCCATCGCCAAGATCGCGGCGCGCGTCATGGCGGGCGAGACTCTGGCCTCGTTCGGCCTGACCACTCGGCCGGTGATGAAGCATGTGGCGGTGAAGGAAGCAGTGTTCCCCTTCGCCCGTTTCCCCGGCGTCGATATTCTGCTTGGCCCGGAAATGAAGTCCACCGGCGAAGTCATGGGCATCGATTCCGACTTCGCACGGGCTTTCGCCAAAAGCCAGCTGGGGGCCGGAACGGTTCTCCCCACCGAAGGCGGCGTCTTCATCTCGGTTCGCGACGGTGACAAGCCGGGTATGGTCGAGGTCGCCCGCCGTCTGCTCTCCATGGGCTTCAAGGTCATGGCCACCGACGGCACCGCCAATTACCTGAAGGATCGCGGCATCACCGATATCAGCGTCTTGAACAAAGTTTTGGAAGGCCGCCCCCATTGCGTGGACGCTATGCTGAACAATCAGGTGCATCTGGTGGTCAACACCACCGACGGGTCTCAGGCGGTCAAGGACAGCTTTTCCATCCGCCGCACCGCTCTCACCAACAACATTCCCCACTACACCACGGTGGCGGGTGCCAGGGCGGCGGTTGAGGCTATTTAGGCGCTTCGATGCGGCACACTTGATGTCGCGCCGCTGCAATCGTACTTTAGTGGTTCGTTTTAGGGGCAGCAGGGGCGCTTGATGGAAAAAATTCCAATGACTCCGGGTGGGCTTATCCAGCTGGAGGATGAGTTGAGAACCCTCAGAGTGGTGGAGCGTCCGGCGGTTATCCGGGCCATCGCGGAGGCGCGTGAGCATGGCGACCTTTCGGAAAACGCCGAATATCACGCCGCGCGCGAGCGTCAGAGCTTCATCGAAGGCCGGGTTTCCGAGCTGGAAGATGTCATCTCCCGCGCCCAGGTGATCGACATCTCCACCATGTCGGGCAGTCAGGTCCGGTTCGGAGCTACAGTCACCCTGGCCGACGAGGATTCCGAGGATGAGGTGGTCTACACCATCGTCGGCGCCCACGAAGCCGATATCAAATCGGGTAGAATGTCCGTTCATTCGCCGCTGGCCCGCGCCCTCATCGGCAAGCATCTGGGCGATACCGTCGAGGTGACCGCCCCCGGCGGGTCCAAGTCTTACGAGATTATCGACGTCCGCTTCGGGTGAAGGCGATCATGCCCCAGCCCCAAGCGGCCATCTGCTCGGATACCGGCGATTTTGGCGTCTTCCTGACCCTGACCCTGAGCCTCGCCGGGTCCGATCCGCAGGAGGCTCGCAAGGCGCTGGCGGCAATTCCCGATCTGACGGCAGAGATGGCGAAAGCCTTCTCCGAGCCTCGCCTTGTCAGTTCGGTGGCCATCGGTCATGCCGCATGGCCCCGATTGATGGGGCACAAACGCCCGACCGGACTGGTTGCCTTTCAGCCTCTGAGCGATGGCGCCCGCTCTGCCCCGGCAACGCCCGCCGACCTGTTCATTCATATCCACTCGCCCCGCCATGATGCCAATTTTGCCCTGGCGCGGCGTATCATGGACCGGTTGAGCGACCATGTTCAGGTCGTCGAGGAAATTCACGGATTCAAGCATCAGGGCGGCCGCGACCTGACCGGCTTCGTGGATGGAACCGAGAATCCCAAGGGCAGCGATCGGGCCTTGGTGGCCCTGGTGGGGGAAGAGGATACGGATTTCGCCGGTGGCAGCTATGTCAGTCTGCAACGCTATGTCCACCGCATGGGTGAATGGGAGGCCTTGCCGGTGGCCGTGCAGGAAGGCGTGATCGGCCGCACCAAGGACACCGATGAGGAACTGGACGACACGGTCAAGCCACCCACCGCCCACATCGCCCGCGTAGTGATCGAGGAAGACGGTGAAGAGCTGGAAGTTCTGCGTCACTCCCTGCCCTATGGCAGCACCACCGAGGCGGGGCTTTATTTCGTCGCCTATGGCCGCAGCCCCGATCCATTCCGTAAGATGCTGGCCTCCATGGTCATGGCCGATTCCAACGGCAATTACGATCATCTGCTGGATTTCAGCCGACCGGTGACCGGAGCCGCCTTCTTCGCTCCGTCGCTGGATCTGCTGCGGACGAACATGCCCGCCGCCATCCCCCCTATAAAGAGCTAAAGCCCATGCAAGACCGTCGCCGCCTAGCCGCCACCGCCGCAGTTTTGCTGCTGGTCTCCGCCCCGGCCATGGCTGCACTGGAGGCCCGGCACTATGTGGGACGACGCCTGACC
>JAYTWE010000390.1:0-2880 GCA_043744055.1 Magnetospirillum sp. | reverse complement strand
GGTCTTCTCGACGCCAGCACCCAGATCGACCACAACCCGGTCGTAGTTTCCGGCCATCAAAACCAGATCCTCGCCCAGCATTTGAAGCCGCGACAGCGGGATATTGGCAAGGGTGCCAGACCCGGATCGTCCGGCGATGATGTCGAAACCGCCTTCGGGATATTGGGTCAGCGCCTGATTCAGGGTCAGTCGTCCGGCGACCACGCTGCCCAGGTCGCTTTTGGGCATCAGCCCCAGCTGGATATCCACATTGGCAAGGCCAAGGTCGCCATCAACCAGCAAGACGCGCTGTCCGGCGCGGGACAGGGTATGGGCAAGGGTGATGGAAAACCATGTCTTTCCGACGCCGCCCTTGCCCGAGGCAACCGCGACGACATTACGGCCTTTGGCCCGGATGGGGGGGCGTGGCGCGAGCGTGGGTGCTTCCGTCGTGGTCATGATGTCGATGCCTCGGTCCAGAATGTTTCGTCATGGGGAGCGGGTACGGGGGCTTGCGGCATGATGAGCCGGGCCAGGGAAAAAGCGGATATGGGCGAGATGCCCGACGCCACATGGGGGCTGGCGGACACGTCGCAAAAGGCAAGCTGCCCGGCTTCGGCGCATGAAAGGATGCTGCCCAGGCGTCGGGTGGTGTCCAGACGCGATGCGAACAGGCGGGTGGCTCCGACTTCTCCGAAGGCCTCGCCGATCTCGGCGGCTTCCACGGGATCGCCACCTGCGGCCATCACCAGGACGGGTTCCACATTGGCGGCTTCGATCAGAGCTTGGAGATAATCCATGTCGCTTTGCTTGAAGGGATTAAGGCCGGGCGAATCGATCAGAACAAGGTCGAACAGCCCATTGGTGCTTTCCACCACCCGAGCCAAGGATTCCGGGCCTCGGGCACGGACCAGATCCAGCTCTAGGATATTGGTGAAGGCGGCCAGCTGTTCCACCGCCCCAGCCCGGATATTATCGCAGGTGATGACGCCGACCTGACGCTGTTTCAAGACGGAACGCGCGGCCAGTTTGGCCACGGCGATGGACTTGCCCGACCCGTTCGGTCCCACCAGCATGAAGGGGCGGGGAGCGGAGTGTTCGGGCAGATGGGCGAAGGTGAACCCGGCCTCCAGAGCGGCGGCACAAGCCAGCGACGGATCGTTGATATCTCCGGTTCGCACCACATTGATAAGGCGATCGGCCAGACGCTGCGGGACGCCATGATCAGCCAAGGCCTTGCGCACATTCTCGGCGGCAGAGGATTCGACCACGTCTCCCAGCATCTCGGCGATGGCGAAATCGGCATCGGCCGGTTCCAGTGCAGCGGTGATGCGCACGCCCTTTTGCCCCGCCGCCCGCTGGGTCGAGACGATGATGGCTTCGTCACCCAGCTCCTGGCGGACCAGCTCCATGGCCTCGGCCATGGTTGGCGCTGTGAAGGATTTAAGCCTCATGCCCTATCCTTACTCATTAAAATGGGCCTTACTCATTGGAACGAGGTTCATCAGATCTGCCCCAATGTCTTGATACGGGCCTTTGGGTGAATTTCGGATTGGCTCATCACTACGGTCATGGGGCGGAAACGTTCGACGATGGAGCGGACATAGGGGCGGATGCCCGGCGATGTCAGCAAGATCGGCGTTTCACCTTGCATGGCGAAACGCTCGAAGGTTTGGCGAACCCGGTTGATGAAGTCCTGCAACTGCGAGGGAGCCATGGAAATCTGTTTCTCCTCGCCAGCCCCAACCAGGGATTCGGCAAAGGCTTGCTCCCATTCCGGCGACAAGGTCACCAGCGGGATGAACCCTTGCTGGCCGGTGTTGTTGTCGGAAATCTGGCGGGCCAGACGGGCGCGCACATGTTCGGTGATCATGGTGACGTTGCGGGTATGGCCGCAGGCCTCGGCGATACCTTCCAAAATCGTGGGCAGATCACGGATGGAAATCCGCTCGCCCAACAGGTTTTGCAGCACGCGCTGAAGGCCGCCCACGGTCATCTGGCTGGGGATCAGCTCGGTGACCAGCTTCTGATGTTCTTTGTCCAGCTCGTCCAGCAGCTTTTGGGTTTCGGCATGACTGAGCAGTTCGGACATATTGTCCTTGATGACCTCGGTCAGGTGAGTGGTGATGACGGTCGGCGGGTCGACCACGGTATAGCCGCGGAACAGGGCTTCTTCGCGAACTCCAGGGTCAATCCATAGCGCGGGCAGGCCGAAAGTGGGCTCGCGGGTTTTCTCGCCCGGAAGCGTGATGTCTTCGCCGCGCGGGTCCATGATGAGCAGCATATTGGGGCGCAAATCGCCACGCCCGGCTTCCACGTCCTTCACGTAAACCACATAGGTGTTGGCGGGCAGCTGCATATTGTCTTGAATGCGCACGCTGGGCATGACGAAGCCCATTTCACCCGCCACCGCGCGACGCAGTGACTTGATCTGGTCAGTCAGGCGCTGCCCCTTGGGGTTGTTGATGAGCTGGAGCAGCCCATAGCCCAATTCCAGGCGGACATGGTCGATGCGCAGCGCCGACGAGATCGGCTCTTCCGCCACCGGGGCCTGTTGCAGGGCCTGGGTCTGCTCCAACGCCGCTTCCATCTCAACCTTGGAGCGCTGGTTCTTATCTAGGAAATACGCGGCAACACCCATGCTGATCCCCAGCAGGGCGAAGGGAAGGAAAGGCATGCTGGGAACCAGCGCCATCAGCGCCATCAGTGCGCCAGCCATGCCCACGGCACGGGGGTAACCCGCCAATTGGTTGAACAGCGCTTTGTCCATGGCGTCGGGAACGCCAGCCTTGGTCACCAGCATACCGGCCGAGACCGAGACGATCAGGGCGGGAACCTGGGTAACCAAGCCTTCACCCACCGTCAGCTTGGTATAGACATCGGCGGCCTGACTGAAGGTCA
>JAYTWE010000389.1:0-4511 GCA_043744055.1 Magnetospirillum sp. | reverse complement strand
TCTGTGGCTGAACACCGGTCATGGAACCCTGGGCTGGACCATGGCCTGTGGCTCCGGCCGTTTGGTGGCGGCCATGGTTTCGGGAAAACCGGCAGAGATCAGTCTGGATGGTCTGGGCATGGAGCGCTTCTGAATCATGGATTTTCTCAGCCAGGTCATGCTCCCCGCCGGTCGCTCCGCCGTCGAGCTTTCGCTGTTCGTACTGCTGCCGGTCATGGTGGTGATGCTGTCCATCATGCGCTTGCTCGAAGCCTGGGGCGCCCTGGATTGGGTGGTGGCGCGGCTGGCCCCGGCCCTGCGGCCATTCGGCCTGACCGGGCTGGGGGTCTTCGCCGCCCTGCAAATCAATCTGGTCAATTTTGCCGCCCCGGTGGCGACCCTGGCCATCATGGATCAGCGCGGCACCTCTGACCGCCATCTGGCCGCCACCTTCGCCATGGTTCTCGCCATGGCCCAGGCCAATGCGGTCTTCCCCATGGCCACCATGGGGTTGAAAGCCGGGCCGGTCCTGCTGTTCTCGCTGGTGGGAGGCTTGGCGGCGGCGGCGGCGGCTTATCACGTCTTCGGCCGCAGCCTGTCCGCCGAAGAGCATGTGAGTGATGAGACCCTTCACCACCCGGCGGCGGAATCTCCCAAAGGCGTGCTCGACGTCATCAACCGCGCCGGAGCCGAAGCCTTTCGTATCGCCATGGGGGCCTTGCCGCTGCTGTTGCTGGCCCTGGTGGCGGTGACCGGTCTGCGTCAGGCCGGGGCTGTAACAGCGCTGACCGAAATGCTGCGGCCAGGATTGGGAATGCTGGGCATCGACACCGCCCTGGTTTTGCCCTCCCTGACCAAATATCTGGCGGGAGGCACCGCCATGATGGGAGTGGTGGACGAACAAATCCGCCTCCGCCAGCTTGACCCCGGCTTGCTCAACCGCGCCGCCGGATTCCTGATCCACCCGCTCGACCTCCCCGGCATCGCCGTTCTGATGTCAGCGGGACCGCGCGTGGCCGCCATCTGGAAACCCGCCGCAGCAGGAGCCTGCGTCGGCATCGGGTTGCGGACGGTGGCGCATGTGATGATGTAACTCGAAAACGTCGTGCCCGGACGTTTTCCGGGCATCCACGCCGTTACACCAGAAGATCGTAGAGGTCATCCCACGATGGATTCGTATCCAAGATAATCCGAACCTTCCAGGCGCGGGGCCAGTGCTTCAAGTTCTTCTCCCGCTGAATGGCGATACGGATATCCTCGTGGCGCTCGGTATAGACTAACCGCTTGAGGCCATATTGCTTAGTGAAGCCATCGGCCACACCCTCGCGATGCTCCCAGACACGGCGAGCAAGGCCACTGGTGACGCCCACATAGAGCGTCCCATTTGGCTTATTTGTCAAAATGTAGACCCATCCGCCTTGCATACGATAGACTTACAGCATTGAAGGATTTTCCCGCAACTGCCGCGTAGATGGTCGCAGGGCTCCAAATCCAGGTTTCGAATTGGTTAATTTCGTCGTCTTGGCCGGGACAAGCCCGGCCAAGACGGCTATTGGTGTTGCCTCAGCCCTCAAAATGACGCGGCGAGACTCTCCCCTTCGATCGAACAGCGACAACTTAGACATTCACTCCTCGTCATCGTCTTTTTCCGGCTCGACCGGAACCGGTTTCGGCTTAGCCTCGGGGGCCTTCTTCTTGCGCGGATGAGGGTGCCAGGCCCAAGGCCGGTCGCCCTGCCAGCCCGCGACCGTCTCGATCCGCACGCCGTCGGAGCTGAACCATAAGGCGTGCGGCCCTCGCCGCCACAGATCAAAGCGATCCACCACCAGCTTGGTTCCCCGGCATGCGCCGCGCAACGGCACACTGCTGATGACCACATCGGCTCCGGCACAGGCGGCTTCAGGGGCGGTCTCGTCCTTGACCAGCGCCACCACCCGGCCATCGGCCCGCCAGACACAGCCCAATTCGTCGCAACGCAGCCGCCCGTCACGGGTCGAGCTTTTCTTGGGCCAGCGTTCCGGGGCTTGCGGCCCGGCGCGGCGGCTCCAAGTCTCTTTCAAAATACGCCCGCCCTTGCCGTTCAGCAGCAATTGCCCATCCATGGTGCGAATGGCGAAAGCGTCGCCACGTCCATCCACCAGCAGGTCTGGCTGCCGGACCAAAGCCATGGAGGCCAAGCCCAGCGCCATGGGAACCAGCCCCCACAGCCGCCAGCTTTTCTTCCAGATGCACAGCCAACACCCGCCCAAGGTAAACAGCACCAGCCCGCTCAAGGGAATGATGGGAACATTGATCGCCGAACTGGGCCAGGACGCCACCCACAGCGCCACCAGATTGACGCCCTCCACGCCCCATCCCATGGGGATCAAGGCGATTGCCTCCAGCCCGAACGGCAGCAGCAGAAACATCAGCAGCGCCCAAGGCATCACCCAAAAACCGGTCAACGGTACCGCGATCATATTGGCCACCACGGACCACACGGCGAAGCGGTTGAAGTGATAAACGCCATAAACCGCCGTGGCGGTGCCCGCGATCAAGGTGCTCATGACCACACCGAATACATACAGTCCCGACGTCGTGAGAAATCCCGGATTCTCGGCCTTCCACGCGGCTTGACGCGGCGTCAGCACTTCATAGGCGGAGATCAGGGCCACCACGGCGGCGAACGACATCTGGAAGCTGGGGCCGATCATCTCGTCGGGCCACCACAGCAAGATCGCCACCGCCGCCCAGGCCACCAGCCGCATGGACAGCGCCACCCGATCCAGCAGCACCGCCGTCAGAATCAACCCGGTCATGAAGAACGAGCGCACCGCCGGAACCGGAGACCCCGCCAACAACGTATAAAACCAGGCAAATCCGATGGCGAGAAAAGCCGCCCACTTCTTGATGGGATAGCGCAGCGCCACGGCGGGAAACAGCGCCAGAAGAGTCCGCAGCCCGACAAAGACCAAACCAGCGGCCATGGTGATGTGCAACCCTGAAATAGAGAGGATATGAGCCAGACCGGAATCCCGATAAGCCTGCATGACTGCTGGAGAAATCGGCATCTGGTCGCCGGTGGTCAGGGCGGCGGTCACGGCTCCCCGATCCCCCGGCAGCACCGCCAGGATTCGCATGGTGATGGCATGGCGCAGCGTATTCACCGCCTCGGTCCATCTTGCTTTCCAGCCCCGGCCCTCTTGACTCTCCAGCACTTCGGGTTGCCCCAGGGCGGTTCCCACCGCCCCTAATTCCTTGAACCAGGCGAAGCGGGCGAAGTCGAACGAGCCCGGCATGGCCGGTTGAGGCGGCGGCATCAGCATGGCCCGAACCCTGATCCGGTCACCGGCGGTCAGGGGAGTGGCGATCAGGGATGGCTTGACCCGGATACGAGCCTTAGAGGGAGTCAGCACATCCTCCTTGTCCAAGGACAGATGGGTCAGCGTCACCCTCATGCCGCCATCGGGCAGCATCTCCACTTCGGAGACCGCTCCCTCCAACATCAAAGCCCCGGTATGGCGCTCCACCACCGGCGCCGCCATCATGGCCGAGCGAATCTGAGCGGCAGAGAACCCCACGGCCACGGCAAGCATGACCGTTGCCGTCAAAAAGACAGCCACCCGCCCCCGCGCCATAAAGACAGCCGCCGCTAGACCAAGCGCCGACAGGGGACCGACCCAAAGCGGCGGTTCGAACGCCATGGTGAAGTACAGCCCGATCCCCGCCCCCAGAAAAATGGGCAGCCACAAAGGCCAACGCTCGCGCTCCGCCATCAGGCGACTCGCAAGGTCGAAAAGAACACTGTTCGCCACCGGCACAAGGGCCAGGGAAATGCCTATACTATCGGGCGGGTTTTTTGCCATCCACCACCAACACCGGGCTGTCACGCCCCAAAGAATATGCTACATAAGGCGGCTATGTCTTTCACGGCGCAAGGATGCGATCAGCACCGTCATGACCGTTGTTACACGCTTTGCCCCCTCCCCCACCGGTTTCCTGCACATTGGCGGGGGGCGCACCGCCCTGTTCAATTGGCTGTTTGCCCGCCATCACGGCGGCAAGTTCCTGCTGCGCATCGAAGATACCGACCGCGCCCGCTCCACCGATACGGCGGTCGAGGCCATCTTCGACGGCATCAAATGGCTGGGACTGGATTGGGACGGCGAAGCGGTCATGCAATTCGCCCGCGCCGGTCGCCATGCCGAGGTCGCGCATAAGCTGCTGACCGAAGGCAAGGCCTATCGCTGCTACTGCACCCAAGACGAGCTTGCCGCCATCCGAGAAGAACAGCGGGCCAAAAGCCTCCCCATGCGCTATCCCGGCATCTGGCGCGACCGTCCCGAATCCGACGCTCCCGCGGAAACCCCCTTCGTGGTTCGCCTACGCGCCCCCACCGAAGGCGAAACCATCATCGCCGATCTGGTTCAAGGCGATGTCCGGGTCGCCAACGACCAGTTGGACGACATGGTCCTGCTGCGGGCCGACGGCACCCCCACTTACATGCTGTCGGTGGTGGTCGATGACCATGACATGGGAATCACCCATGTCAT